>JBHIFI010000028.1:0-21834 GCA_046761005.1 Thermoplasmata archaeon | reverse complement strand
TCACCTAGTACATTCTGCCGCAAGCAGGACACTGCATTCTGCCATCAGGCCTCTCGTTCAATGGGCCACCGCAGTTCTGACAGAATCTGGGTCTAGGTCCTGGTGGTTCGGGCTGATCTGTCCTCACCCAACCCTCGCTCTTTGCTTCTGCGGAGGGCTGCTCACCAGTTTGAGGCGCCTGATAGGGTTGCTGGTAGGGCTGATACGCATGAGCCGGAGGCGGTCGATAGAACTGGGCGACCTTGAACTGCTCCTCCATATAGGCTCTTTCATCCGTTCTCGCAATTGTGCAGCCTATCAACCTATCGGTGTATTTCTGCCTCGGATCACCTGGGGTAAGCATTCCAACAATCCAATCTATAATCAAAAGAATCCCCACGATCTTGGAGACATTCCTCACAAGGACCATCGGAGGGTTCAATTGTTCCTGCACGCCCACGACTTTCAGACTCATGATCTTCTTTCCAATTGTTGCGCCCATGGCAGTTTCAAGGACAATTGAATAGAGGAAAAGCAGGAATCCCCCGCCCAGCCATCCCCATGCAAACCAGCCGAAGAACCACAGGAATATGCCAAGTATGAAGACAGCAATAGAGACAATTATGGCGTCAATGATTATTGCCACAAGTCTTCTCAGCCAATGGTCCTGCAAAGCCTTATTTCCCAACATATCGAAGCCAGTTGTTCCCATCCTAAATCACCCGCATCCGAGGCTAAAGTATAATAGAACGGTGAGAAATAAAACCTTTGGAAGAATTATCATTAGGGAATAGCAATCTTACCTACTCAGAATCTTCCTCCGACCAGTCCTCGATTTCCTCAGGTGAGAGCCTTCTCAGGTATTCGGGAGGAACTTCCTTGGTTGTATAGACTGTCTTTGCGGCTTTTGCTATCTTCAATCCGTCCTCCCTCGCTTTTTCTGCGTTTACTTCGAGTATCACAGGATCGTCGACCCTCACCCGTCCAGCCTCCATCGCCGAGGGAAACGTCCCGCTCAGATGAACCATCTTCCTGTCCGAGGGCTTTAGCCCGATTTCAAGGAGAATGTTGCACTCTTCCTCCGTCGTAGGAAAGTAGAGGATTTCCGGAATGTCATCCGTCGGTAGATCGAGATCCACATCAAAGGAGTGGGCATATGTAGCCCTAATCTTTCCCTCCTCGAACTGATACCTTCCCTTAGGATCGGTCTCTATTACTCCAAGCACATGATGGGGTTTGAGAAACCTGAACTTCTTGTGCCTGATCTGAACCGCAGTGACGAAATCCCTCAGATCCACCCAACCATGCTCGTCCATGTCCAGGCCATAGCGCTCCGGGAAGTGTCTCAGAATGCCTGCCATAGTTCTTCCCAAGAGCTCCAGTTCCTTCTCGTTAAGCAGGAATTTCGATCTACTTCCGCAATTGGGACAGATATTCCCACGGAAAAAGCCATGAGATCTGCACTCTTTCAACAAGGGCTCCCCTCTCTCCTTGTATGTGAATCGGACATAATATTTTTTGCTCTGCTGCGCTGTCCGACTGTTGAGGGCTGTTTGGCGGGCCGATTGTGCACAAACTCGCTCATACTGGAATACAAGCGTCAAATGCGAAGCGCAAGATTGGGCGGGAAAACAGAATGGGCTATTGAAGGTCTTTTGTTCGAGCGGGCGTGAGACCATTCTCTTCACATAATCGGGATAGCTCCCTCACCTTGGTTTTGCTCATCGCCTTCCTGTGAAAATAGACGTATCTGGCGTTCGGAGTTAGTTGAATGACCTGTCTCAGCATGTCGTTATCAAGGCAATCAAGAGCGTAGGTGGGAACCATATGGCCGAAAGAAATGTTCTTCTCAAGGGCGACATCGGTGATTCTGGGTGCATAGTGTCCCCCGCCGATACCGATTACGACAGGGAGCTCTTGCTCCTCCACTGACATTATCACCGACGCTATCGCCTCAGCTGGAGCTTTCTCGACCCATGCCTTGTCTTCGCTTCCGATTTCTATGTTGAATGCTGGTGTACTTACATAAGGCCCGTGATGGGTGACCTCGAAGGATACAGGGAAGTCGAGACCAGCGCTCTTGTTTTTGAGCAACCTAAGGGCTAGCGTCATTATATCGGGCGATGTTGGAACGAGCTTCCTGGGATGGCCACCAAACTCAGCTTTGTGGTAGTTGCCTAGAGGGTGGACGGTGAGTGATTTGAGGGCGCTTTCGCTTCTGTGGCGGGATGCGAAAATCATCACATCGAATTCTATTCCCAAAGCCTCCCTTATCTCTGCATCAAGATCGTTTCTGAAAAGAAACTCGTTTCGAATTGTCACCAATCGACGGTTTCCGAATTCTCTAGCGGGATTGCCATCGAACTCTCCGAACTTCCGCCACCTTCCTAATCTAAGAAGATGCTCAAGAATGTTCATAGAAGCCTTATCCACTACCGAAGTAACTATGAGAATTCTCGTGACTAATCACCGCCCGCAAATCACACTTCATGCGAGAGAACCTGTCCCGGACGGGAGCCCTCTCTGTAGACGGTCACGCCCTTGCATCCGAGCTTGAAGGCGAGAAGAAATCCTTCCCTAATGTCCTCCTTTCCCGCCTCTCTAGGGAAATTGACCGTCTTCGAAACGGCATTGTCCGTATGTTTCTGAAAGGCAGCCATTATCCTGATGTGCCACTCGGGGGTGATATCATGAGCCGTGACGAACAACCTTCTCACGTCTTCAGGAATCTCATCCAGGTCTTGTACAGTGCTCCTCTTGGCGATTTCCATCATCAAGTCATCGCTGTAGAATCCCCGCTCTTTTGCCACCTCCTCGAAGTAGGGATTGATCACGATAAGTCTCTCGCTTTCCAGAGCCTTCCTGAAATAGGCAACGGAGTAAAGAGGTTCTATCCCACTTGAGCAATTGGCAATGAGGCTTATCGTTCCCGTAGGGGCTACCGTCGTCAATGTCGCATTCCTCAGGGGCTTTGCCCCAGGCTCGTCGAATATGCTTCCCTTGAAGTTCGGAAATGCGCCCCTTTCCTCAGCTATTTCTTCCGACATCTTCCTGGCTTCTGATTGAATGAAGCTCATTATCCTCGTTCCCAACTCTTCGGCTTCTTCGGTATCATACCGTATTCCCAGGAGGATTAGCATGTCAGCAAAACCCATCAGACCGAGCCCAATTTTCCGATTTGCCTTCGTGATCTCCTCAATCTCTTTCATCGGGAATCTATTCACATCTATCGCGTTATCAAGGAATCTCACTCCCGTTCTCACAAGGCGCCAGAGTTTTTCCCAGTCGACTGCATTCCCTCCATTCTCCTCCTTCAGGACTCTTGGGAGCGCTATCGACCCGAGGTCGCATGACTCATAAGGAAGAAGCGGCTGCTCCCCACAAGGATTGGTGCTCTCTATTGTATGAAGGCGGGGTGTAGGATTGAACTCATTCATCCTATCTATGAAAACGAGTCCTGGCTCCCCGGAAAGCCAGGCGCTCTCCACGATAAGATTAAAGATCTCCCTCGCTTTTATCCTCTCAACAGCCTCCTTTGTTCTCGGATTAACTAGGTCATAGTCTTCGTCCGCCTGAACTTTCCCCATGAAATCGTCCGTAACGGCAACGGAGATGTTGAAGTTGGTCAGTCTAGTAGTATCCCTCTTTGCTGTGATGAACTCAACTATGTCAGGATGGTCCACCCTAAGAACGCCCATGTTTGCTCCTCGCCTCATTCCACCCTGCTTGACCGCCTCTGTCGCGGCATCGAAAACAGTCATGAACGAGACGGGACCGCTTGCCAGTCCAGTAGTGCCACCTACGACATCACCTTTGGGTCGAAGATTGGAGAAGGAGAACCCCGTTCCGCCCCCGCTCTTGTGTATGAGTGCCGTATTCTTGACCGCATCAAATATACTTTCCATGCTGTCCTCGACGGGTAGGACGAAGCATGCTGAAAGCTGTTGAAGCTCGGCGCCAGCATTCATGAGAGTTGGAGAGTTGGGGAGGAATTCCAGGCGGGACATAACTTCGAAAAACTCCTCCTCCCTTTTGGCCAGATTGGCGTTCTCCTCATACAGGGCATCGGCCGACGCAACATTCTTGGCGACCCGCCTAAACATTTCCTCGGGGGTCTCCTGCTTCCCCGTCTTACGATTGAACCGAAGATATCGCCTTTTCAGAATGGCCATAGCATTCTCTGTGATAGTTGAATCTAACATCTAGGAGCCTCAAGAAAAGCAACGCCTATAGGCATATTTATAGATTGGCGGAAAAAGATTCGGTTCAGGGGTATGGTTCCCTCTCTGCTACATATATCGAGCCAACTGGAATCTACATCATGCCTCATTTGTTGTTGCGCGAATCCTACGAGGCGTCAAATGTGCGGTCAGCATTTTCCTCCAGAGAAACATGAACGAAGGTACCGAAGTGGGCAATAGGGCTCATGATTTCTCTCTTCTTGACACCGTGGCCTGCCTCTCCGCCAACAATCACAGCAAGAATATCCTCAGTCATTCTCTTCCTCCCGCAGGCAGCTGATTGATGTGCTCTCTCATATATCGACTTTCTTGACGGAAAGGATCGATGGGATGGGTCTCAGAGAGAACTATGTCAGCGATGGAATGAAGGCGATACGGAGGCTGAATAATGAGTCCTAGATGATGGCATGACGTTGTTCTTGCCCGCGACTTTGTGAGTGTGCCCTTTCGTCAACGAGTCGTTGACTATCTGAACGAGGCTAAACTATAACTATCGAATGAGAATATCTCCCAAAGGCCTAGGCCAACTCGTGAAGGTTGGAATCATGAACTTGGGGAGGAGAGCGCTGAACTTTTTTTCGAAGCGGTCTGTCTCCAAGACGTGGTACGCCTTCATCATCATTTTCTTCTTCCTCTTGGTATTGTTGCCGACAATCTACGTCTTGTCATATGTCTTCACCGGATGGGATGACATCAACGAATTCGTTCTTTCGGACAAGAAGTCCTCTGAGCTCTATTGGGAGAGAAACGAGGATTCTGATTTTCTCAGATATGAAGTTCACATGTCTACGACCCAAGATTTCGATCCGAGTGAGGCGACGCTCGTCTATCTCATTGGAGCAGATGAGGACATTAGTAAATCTAGGGCTCAATCGCAGACATTGGCCGTTGTCATGAACATGGAGGCGGGGGAAAGCTATTGCTTCAGGGTAAGAGTAGTCGATCAAAATGGAACATGGACAGATTCCAATCAATTAGCAGACGGAGGTGATTTCCGTTCCCCGTTTGCTCCGTATCTCACGATGCCAGTAGTTGAGGAGAGGAGCATTACTCTATCGTGGCAGCCTGCAGATGATGGCACGTATCGCTACGAAGTTCACATGTCGACTGAGAGGAATTTCATTCCGAACACTTCGACACTGAACTCGACCCTCAATTCCTCCACAACTTCTCACACTTTGTATAATCTCTCCGATGGCGTGTACTACTTTCGAATATCGGCTGTGAGTTTTGAGGGGCTCCATACCTATTCGAATCAGCAAGTGGGGGCAATCAATGACACAATAACTGAAGATGGAGTATCCCCTATGCCAATCAGGCTTGTAGACATTCGTACGCAGAGGACATCAAGTTACGTTTTGGCAGCGGTGGGTCTTTCTTTCGCAATCGCCATAATAGCAACTTTAATCGACCTTACTGTTGGACTTCCAATTGCCTGGGTCCTGGTGCGCAAAGAATTTCGTGGAAAGAAATACCTTAACACCTTAATCGATATCCCTCTTGCCGTTCCCACGGCAGGCCTGGGATTCTCAGTAGCTCTCTTTTGGGGAGTTACACCCGGCATCCCAGGAAAACCCTGGGGTACCCTTGACTTGATATCCTCTCCTTTCCTTCTTCTGATACTCCTAATGGTAGCCTTTTCCTTTCCCTACATGGTTCGGTCATTGGCTGCCATCTTGGAGGAGATAGACATTAACTATGAGATTGCTGCGAGAAGCTGTGGAGCTAGCAGATTGACAGCAGCACGAACGGTGACACTTCCCCTCTTCAAGGCTGGCCTCGTAACCGGTCTGATTCTTTGCTTGGCCAAAACTTTGAGTGAGACAGGCGGCGTTATGGCCCTCCTTGCCACCATAGGATCAAGAGAAAAGCAGGCAACGGCTCTTATTGGTACGTGGAAGGGGGCTTCCGCGTTCAACCCTACACTTCTCCCAGGCCTTGCCTTCATTAGCATTCTCTTAATCATCTTTTCCCTTCTACTCCTAGTCCTCCTAAGAATAGTCATCAAGAAAGTGAGATTCCCCGTGAGAAAAGTCTGGCCGAAATTCGAGAAATCGCTCAGCAGTGGTGCCTTCCCAAAACTGAAAGATTCTCTTGCCTTCTGTTTCCTAGGTATCGTCATTCTCATCCCCTCATTCTTCATCTTTGGCTACGCAGTCTCAGCAGAACCTACCGCTGGTGCAGATTGGTCGGTATTCTGGAACAGCCTATTCGTGTCCTTCGCCATAGCTGGCTGTGTCACTGCCATCGTCTTGCTCCTAGGCATCCCAATGGGGATCTTTATTACGAGAAGTCGCAAGAGTAAGACTGCGAGCTTTCTCGATACAATCGTCAATATTCCCTTCATCGTTCCTACAGCGGCTCTTGGCTTTTCCCTGGGTCTTTTCTGGACGGGCAGTGGACTCATTCCCTCGAACCTCGATATCTTCTTGATCATAATGGCTCATGTCGCCTTCACTTATCCCTTTGTGGTCAGAAACGTGGTGGGAGCTATGGAGGAGTTAGACCAGACATATGAGGAAACCGCGAGGACTCTTGGTGCCAAGCCCTTCCAAGTGTTTAGGAGGATAGTCTTTCCGATGATCAAGGCTTCCATACTCGCCGGAGCAATAATGACGTTCACGAGAAGCCTTGGGGAGACAGGAGCTACTATTGCTGTGTCGCCAAAAGCCATAACAGCCCCCGTATACATCGTTAGACTTATCCAACAGGCGAATTACTATCAAGCAGCTCTTGCCAGCATCATACTGATAGTTGTTTCCTTCTTCATCATTTTGACGATGAGAATCGTCACAAAGAAGAGAGGTGCTTAATGCCGACGATAACGATAAGAGGTCTATCAAAGGAATTCGATGGCATCGTGGCCGCCGAGGAAATTGATATTCAGATAAAGGATAGAGAATATCTTGTCATCCTTGGACCAACTGGTGCGGGAAAGACTACACTTCTGAAGATGATAGCCGGACTGACCCCTCCCGACAGCGGAAGGATATATGTGAACGGTGAGCGGGTGGACAATCTCCCGCCAGAGGACAGGAGCATGGTCTACCTTTCCCAGACATTCGCCCTTTTCCGTCACATGACGGTCTGGGAAAACACGAAGTTCGGTCCCACAGTGAAGGATTGGGAACCAGCGAAGAGCGATCTGCTCGCTAGCGAGATGCTGAACTTAGTGAGGCTCTACGAAAGACGAACCGCGTATCCGGATGAGCTCAGCGGTGGGATGAAGCAGAGGAACGCGCTCGCGCGGGCGCTTGCCACCGATGTCAAGGTCCTCCTGCTCGATGAACCCCTGAGGGCTCTTGACGCCCGGCTGAGAATCGAGCTCAGGTACGAGCTGATGCGCCTCACATCCGACCTTGGAATCACCGCTCTGCATGTCACCCACGACCAGGAAATAGCGATGACGATGGCAGATAGAATAGCCATACTCAGGAAGGGAAAGATAGAGCAGTTGGGCAGACCTGAAGAGGTCTACGACAATCCGGCAAATCCCTTCATCTGCCATTTCGTTGGGGAAGCGAACTTCTTCGAGGGCACGATACGTACTGTGAGTGGGGAATACAGCGAGCTTGAAGGAGAGGGATATATCCTTCGCGCCCGCCCGACCGATCTTCCAAGGGGTGCAGAGGCGTGCTTGGGAATAAAGACCGAAAACGTCAGACTCCTGGGAGGAATGGTGGAAGGACAGAACCACATTCCCGCCAAAATCATAAGAAGACTCTTCCTCGGTAGGCTGGTAAGTTTCGAAATCGAGACAGACGAGGGAAAGAAGCTCCATGTCAAGACTCCCTCGTCAGTTGGTCTCCGATTCAGCGATGGAATGAAGGTCACAGTACGTCTGAGGCCATCGAAGTGTATCGTCTTCCCCATTCCTGAGGAGGGGCTCAGCAAAGAACTGGAGGTAGAGTAGTGCCACGGATAGAGCTGAAAGGGATTACGAAAAGATTCGGAGAAATAGTTGCCGTGGAAGACATAAATCTCACAATCGAGGACAAGGAGTATGTCACCCTCCTTGGACCTAGCGGCTGCGGAAAGACTACTCTCGTGAAAATAGTCGCCGGGATATGGGAGCCAACAGAGGGAGAAGTTTACATTGATGGAAAGAGGATGAATGAAGTTCCAGTGGAGGACAGGGATCTTGGCTACGTGTTTCAAAATATTGCTCTCTTTCCCCACCTGAATGTACTATCGAATGCGATATACGCACCCATTGTGAGGGACTTTCCCGTCGAAGAGAGAGATAGGATTACCAAAGAGGTTCTCGATCTTGTCGACCTTCTAGACCGAAAGAATTTCTTCCCCGCAGAGCTAAGTACAGGTGCCCAACAGAAGGCCAGTTTGGCCAGGGCATTGGCCTCGCAGGCAAAGCTCCTCATTCTGGACGAGCCTCTCTCGGCTCTGGACGCAAGAGTCAGGGTTGAGCTTCGATATCAGCTGAGAAGATTGGTCAAAGACCTTGGTTTGACAGCAATCCATGTTACCCACGATCAGGAAGAGGCCAGCTCCGTCTCTGACAGGATAGTTGTTATGAAGAGAGGTCGAATAGTGGACGTCGATACACCGGAAAACCTCTACAACAACCCAAAAAATCTCTTCACTGCAAACTTCGTTGGTGAGATGAACTTCCTTGAGGGAAGAATCAACAGACTGAGAGATTACTGGGCCATGATTGAGCTGAGGAATGAGGAATACTTGACCCTTCGCAATCGCGATTTTCAGATGGGTGCTCCCCTCGTTTTGGCGGCTCGGCCTGAGAATATGAGGGTTGAAGAGCCGAGGGGGGTGAGGCTCGGAAATGCGATTCCGGGAAGAATTCGGAGTGTTAGGTTCATGGGATCTTTCCTTAGGTACGAGGTTCTGCTTGCAACTGACGACCTCGTCTTTGTGGACAGCTTCGAGGAGGAGAAGTTCAAGAAGGGTGAGGAAGTGGCTGTCTCCTTCGACGAAATGAAGGTACTAACCTTCCCCGCGCCTAGGGAGGGACTTTTGGAGGTGATAAAACTTGAGTGAGAGCGGAATACTAGGCTGGTTCCGCAGAAGAAGAGAATCTAAGGCAGTGCGGCAAACGAGAGAACACGCCAAGAAAGTCGAGGATGCCCTGGTTGAGCTGGACAAGGCTATTGCTGAAATGATAGCGGGCAAGAGAGATCAAGCCTTGGAAGCCATCAGTAGGCTGGACATGAACGAGAAAGCTGCAGACAACATAGAAGATGATATCTTCGAGGAGATCTCGAGGGGTGACCTGGATCCTTCCGCGAGAGGAGATATGATGCGACTCATAAGAAGGATAGACTCCGCCGCGAATTGGGCAAAGGCGGGTTCCCGAAACCTGGAGGTCCTCATAGAAACTAGGGCCCGCATCAAGCCCCGCCTGTGGATGAGCTTCAAGGAAGTAACCAAGCTCATCGTCGACTCAGGAAGAGCTCTCAGAGGAAGTTTGGATGCTTTGGGCAGGGATGATGCGCGTGTTCTTCAGGGACGCAAGGAAATAGATCGACTGGAAAAGACAGTAGATGAACTCTACCACGACCTCAAGAAGGACATGCTCAGGTCCGTTGATGACCCGAAAGCCGTAGTCGTCTTGAACGACTTCCTTACAGCACTGGAGAACTCCTCGGATTCGTGTGCTGCAGCCGCCGAGATGCTCTTCATAATGGTCGCGGCGGCCAAATAGCCGAAATTCGACATCGTGCGGATGCTTCTCGCACCCTTAGTTCCAGCCCATGCCATTCCACACTCAGAGTTCGCCAGATTGAGCCCTCATGGTGTTGTTCATTATCCAAGTGGATTATCAGGTATGATAGGTCAAAGAGAATCTTTAAGTCCTGGAAGGCAAATCAATACAATTCAAAACAGAGGGAGACCGACATGAAAGGCATTAGAATGACTCCTGATGGGAAGTATGAGATTTTGAAGCTCAGGTTTAAGGACTTCAACACGTTACCGAAGTCCTTTCTTCTCCTGCGAGATGAGGACCTATCGACGAGGTTCCAAGAATAGGAAACGCTCACTTCGTCGAGTCCTGATGATCTTCTTCGAAGGAGCCTATAAAGCTGCGAGAAGGTTTTTATCATCTCCGCTATTTGAGAGTAGCGTGAAGAACAAGGAGCTTGCCACACTTCTCCTTGAGATTGGTGACCTGGAAGATATGAAAGACCAGCCCTTCAAGGCAAACGCATACAGGCGTGCTGCAAGGGTGATAGAAGGGTTGAAGGAGGAAGTGGATAGGATAGCAGAGAGGGGCGAGTTGCAGAAGCTTCCAGGGATTGGAGAGGCGCTAGCTAAGAAAATCGAGGAGTATGTCCATACCGGAAGGATTGGCCATCTTGAGAAACTGAGAGCTGAGTTTCCTCCCGGCCTGCTGGAGCTCTTGGATATCCCTGGCGTTGGTCCAAAGACGGTGAAGGTGCTATATCAGCAACTCGGAGTATCAAATATTACCGATCTTGAGCGGGCGGCAAGGGAGCACCGAATCAGAACGCTGAAGGGGTTTAGCGAGAAGAGCGAAAGGAAGATACTCCAGAATATCCAGATGGTATCTGCAGCCAAGGAAAGAACACTCCTTGGAGAGGCTCTTCCTGTAGCCGAAAGGATAATGAGAGAGCTGAAATCCGCATGCGAGGTGCGCAAGATATCTTTGGCGGGCTCGACACGGAGGATGCGGGAGACTATCGGCGACCTTGACATTCTCGCGGTTTCGGACGAGCCTGAAGAGGTCATGGGAACTCTCGTCAGCCTTCCAGAAGTAAGGGAGGTTGTCGTGAGCGGACAAACTAAGACAACAGTTATTCTCCAAGAGGGGATTCAAACGGACCTGAGAGTCGTGGAAGCCCGCAGTTTTGGGTCTGCGCTGCAATATTTTACAGGGTCCAAGGACCACAACATCCATTTGAGACGAATCGCGCAGAGCAAAGGTTGGAAACTGAGCGAGTACGGTCTTTTTGAGGATGGAAAGCAGATAGCGGGAGAAACTGAGGAGGGAATCTATGAGGCCCTCGACATGGATTACGTTCCGCCTGAATTGAGGGAGGACAGGGGAGAGATAGAAGCCGCCCAGTCGAAGAGCTTGCCTGCATTGGTAGAGCCGAGGGACATCAAAGGAGATCTCCACGTCCACACGGAATGGAGCGACGGGACCGAGTCTATCGAGAGAATAGTGGAAGAGTGCAAGAAGCTTGGCTACTCCTACGTGGGTATCGCGGACCATTCGAAGACCTTGAAGATTGCTCATGGATTGGATGAGGACGTTCTTCTCGAACAAATCGAAAGGATAAGGGAGCTAAACAAGAATGAAAAGACTTTTAGGATGATATCGAGCAATGAAGTGAACATCCGACCAAATGGTGATTTGGACTACGGAGATGAGTTGCTCAAGGAGCTTGACATGGTCATCGGAGGTGTCCACTCTCAGTTTAGGATGGGAAAGAAGAAAATGACGGAGAGGATAGTGACGGCTATGGAAAATGAGTACCTCAAGATACTTTCACATCCAACTGGGAGACTCATCGGACGGAGAGAGCCCTATGAGGTGGACATTGACAGGATTCTCGACGCCGCACTGGATACGAAGACGGCTCTTGAAATCAATTGCTACTATGACAGGCTCGATCTGAATGACAGGGATGCCAGATTGGCGAAGGAAAGGGGTGTAAGACTCGTTCTCGGGACAGATGCACACAGTTGTGAGGAGCTCTCCTTCATTAAGTACGGTGTTGGGACCGCGAGGAGGGCCTGGTTGGAACCTAAGGATGTTTTGAATACATTGACGGTGGGAGTTCTCCTAGAGTGGTTCAAGTCCTAAGAATATTATACCACGACGGGGTTAGGAATCGAGGAGATTGCATGGCGACCGCAAAGATAATTGAGCTTGTTGGCTGTTCGAATGAGAGTTTCGAAGATGCTATCCGTAATGCCTTTGAAGACGCAAAGAAAACGATCAAGGGCATCAGCGGTATTGACGTGGTCAAGTTCACTGCCAAAGTGAGGAACGACGAAATCGTGGAATACAGGGCGAACGTGAAGATCTCGTTCTTGGTAGAAAGATAGAATGGATGAGGAACCCGAAGACGAATTCGAGATGATGCGCCGTCTCATACAGAGACTTTTCAGACAGCTTTCGCTTTCCCAACTGGATTCGTTGAGGAGTGAGCCTTTTGTGTATGGTTTTTCATTGAGAGCCACCCCGGACGGAAAGCCCCTTATCTCGGATTTCGGCAACACGAGATACCTCACGGAAAGGAGGGGCCTGGAGGAGAGACAACCCCTCACCGATGTCATCGAGGGTAGTGATGAGATATTCGTCACGATGGAGCTTCCTGGGGCCTCAGAAGAGGATGTGGAAATAGAGGCTAAAGGATCCGTATTAGTCGTTCTTGTGGCAGGAAGAAGGAAGTATTTCGCGGAAATAGATCTCCCTACCGCTGTTCTTGAGAACGATGTGAAATGGACGCTGAGAAATGGTGTGCTTGACGTCGTGCTGAAAAAGGAAGCTGTCAAAGACCTGGAAGTCTAGAGGCCTAGGATGACCCTAGAAAAACTGGCGAGACAAGTGAAACGGTGCAGAAGATGCAGGTTATGGAAAACACGAAAAAAAGCGGTCCCGGGTGAGGGAAACGGAAGTGCGCGCATATTTCTTGTAGGAGAGGCCCCGGGAAGGGAGGAAGATGAGGAGGGAAGGCCTTTTGTTGGAGCTGCTGGAAAGATTTTGAATGATTGTCTCGAGAAGGCAGGACTGAAGAGAAAGGAGGTTTTTATTACAAGCGTTCTCAGGTGCCGCCCACCAGGGAATCGAAACCCTCGAAAGGATGAGATAGAGAAGTGTCGGCCGCACCTCATATCCTATATAGAAGAGATCGACCCCGACGTCGTCCTCGCCCTAGGGTCATTTGGATACAAGGTTCTCAGTGGTAGGTCCACAAAGGTGTCGCAAGCTCGATCGGGAGCGGGGGAATATGGGGGAAGGATTCTGATGGCGACATATCACCCAGCAGCAATCCTCTACAACAGACGACTCATGAAGCATTTGACCTCAGACCTCAAGAGAGCAAAGGAACTCACGGAATCGGAGACCGTAAGAATCATCAGTAGGCCCGCGAAGAGAGGGAAGAAAAGGAAAACATTGCAGTCCGCAGGAGGCGTTATTTTCAGAAGGGGAAGGATTCTTCTCATCCGCAAGAGGAGCGAGAAGCTCTGGTGCCTCCCAAAGGGTCAGTTGGAGAAAGGGGAGAATCTAGAGCAAGCCGCACTGAGGGAGATGAGGGAGGAGACAGGACTCAAGTTGCTGGAAATAGAGCAGAAGCTGCGTGATATTGAGTACTCTTACCATTGGCCACAGGACGATGTCAATTATCGGAAGAGAGTTACGTATTTCCTCACCCGCGCTTCAGGAAACCAGAAACCTGAGCTTCAGGGTAGATTCGATAAATACAAGTGGTGCACCGAGCGGGAGGCGGTGAAGCTTCTCTATCACCGCAATGACATCAATATTGCGAAGATGGCTTTCAATATACTCAGAAAGTAATCCTCGTAGTAGGTTAGAGTCGGTACCACTCTTTGATGACTAACCTGACGCACAGATATACCGCAAGATATTCTCATTCTTGATAACGACAAGAAAAACATCTAAAAGGGATTTGCCCTTACCGTAGAAGGGTGTGAAATGAAAGAGAAGGGTATTCCCGATGGATTGCTGAATTTCTTCAAAGGGCCAGGTGGACATTCGTTAATAGTGAAAGGTGCTGCTGGAACGGGAAAGACAACATTCGCCTTGCAGCTGACCGAGGAGTTGGAAAGTGTCGAGAACTGCTACTACATGTCCATAAGAGTGAGCGATCAATCCCTCTACGATCAGTTCCCTTGGCTGAAAGACAAGGTCGATAGAAAACGCATCGCTCCGACGAGTCTTGAACGGAAACATGAGGCTGAGGACGAAACCAAGGTTGACAGAACTGAGCTAAAAAAGCTCGAGGGAAGAATCGAAATGGGTGAGGAGGATGAGCATAGCATCTACGACAAGATACGCGAGGGAGAGGTCACAGAAACTGGCCTTATTCTGGACCTTGGGTCCGACCTTCCAGAAATCGATATGGCATATGATGTCGTCGAAAAGAGCCTTCCAGACAAGACCCTCATACTGATAGACAGCATCAATGCTCTCGCAGAGAGATATGGGATTCACCCCTCAAAACTGATGAACACCCTACAAAGGGACCTGGTTGAGACCTCTGCGTCGGATGTCCTCTATGTTTTGGAAAGCAGTGGAGAAACTCGGCTCGACTACCTTGGCGATGGGGTGATTTCCTTCGAAAGCGAAGAGCACGCAGGTAGACTCCTCAGGATAATGACGATTGAGAAGCTTAGAGGCGCAGAGATAAGACAGTACAAGTGCGCATTCAGTTTAGACAGTGGAAGAATCAAAACATTCGGTTTCGAGAAAATAGAGATTCCAGATAAGAAGGCGCAGTGGGAACCTGTCCCGGACATATCTGAGAACTGGATTTCCACTGGAAATGAACAGCTTGACAATCTCACAGGTGGATTCAAGAAGGGCACCATAGTCGCCCTCGAAATAGGTGGGAATGTAGATACCCTCTACTCTGACCTTCTGAAGACCTCCCTCATATCGAATTTCATCTCCCTCGGTAGGGGGGTAGCGTTCGTTCCTGAAAAGAAGGCGTCGTCGGAAATAGTGAGGGACGAGATATTGCCCTTTGTGGGCCAGGAGGCATTCGAAAACTGCATGAGGGTATTTGAGTCATCCACAACAAGCCCCTTGGAGGGGTCCAAAACGGTGCTTCAGATGGAAGGCACAAATGTTGATAACGAGCTGAAGTGGAGCAATATCGAATATCATCTCTCAAACGCAAAGCGTCCGATTCTGTCCCTAATGGGATTCGACACCCTTGAAGCTGTATATGGCCGCGAAGTAATAGAGGAGATGGCGGGTCATATGTCCTCGATAAGGAAGTCAAAGGACATCTTGCTCGGAATAGTCACTTCCACGACTTCCTCAACCGCTCTCCTCGCAAACCTGGCTCACACTCACATAAAGATCGAGAACATAGACGGCTCCGTTGTCCTCTATTGCGAAAAACCCTACACCGAACTTCACGCCCTATCCTTTGATCACTCGAAGGGCTATCCGAAGGCTGTCCTCACCCCAATTATCTAGTCGTTGGATGAAGCATGGGTATCATCGTTGATAATTGCATAGAAATCTGCTTAAATCAAGTAGGAAATCATTATCGCAATGCGGGAGAAGACTATTTCCAAGCTACTCACCGACGATTACGCAGAGAGAATTCTGGTTGCCACGTACTTCTCCCCACGCTCCGTACAGGAGATCAGCGACAAATACGATATCCCTATAGCTGCGTGCTACCGCAAGATGCATGACCTTGTGGATGCTGGGTTAGTAGAGTGTGAGAAGATTGTCACGACTTCCAAGGGAAAAAGCATGAAGCTCTACAAATCACAACTCAAGAGCGCCTGCATAATGTTTCAGGAAGGTCATTTCAAGATTAAGCTCGAATTCAACTACGACGAAGAGATCAACAACAGGTGGATCAAGATTCCAATCCCATCCATGTAAGTATCAGTTTTGATAATTCGGTTATCCTGATTGATAAAGTTGGGAAAGGATTTAAGTATAAGAAGCAATACAGGATACTGACCGTCCTGAATACTTCTCATGCTGGGGGTGAAGTTTCATGAGGGGTAGAAGATGACACCGCTAGAAGCGTCTCAGTTGCTCACAGACGAATACACAGCGAAGATCCTTTTGGCGACATTCAAGAGGAAGATGAGCGCCCAAGAGATTAGCAGTAGATATGGAATTCCAATAGCTGCCTGCTATCGAAAGATCAGAGCACTTGAGGAAATAGGGCTTTTGGAATGCGTGGAGCGCATTCTTACCCAAAAGGGAAAGAGGAAGAACCTGTATACTTCTAGGCTCAGGAACGCCTACGTCTTCTTTGAGGGCGGAAAGCTGAGAGTTCGTTTTCACCTGACGACTGGCGTGATTAAGGACTTTGGCGGGGACTGGACAGGAATCGACTCAAAAGAGTAGTATCTGTTCTGATAGTCTTTTTTGATAGTTTTGACGAAAGTGCCATTATTTGTCATGCCTATCGACTGTCTGATGAACATCCATCAGAAGCTGAAACTGCTGGGTGATGATGACATGAAACACATCCTCGTTGCAACTTTTCTCTCACCGAAATCGGCGTACGAGCTCTGCTCGAAGTACTCGATTCCTGTTGCTTCATGCTACAGAAAGATCAATTTGCTCATGAATGCAGGGCTTCTCTCGGTGAGGAAGAGAATAATCACACGACGGGGAAGAATAGTTAGGATTTTCCAGGCAAATCTGAACAAGGGACACATACACATCGAGAACAATCGCATCCTACTCCGGTTCGTCCTCACTCCGGATGAGCATGCTGACTTGCAGACATGGGAGACAATTGAGATTCTGTGATGATAATCACCCTCGATAACCGTGAGCTTGACTTTATATAAGCTCGGTTGCTAGGATTAAGTGATAGGATGAAGCTAAGGTTCCACAAAATCCTTCCCAACGGAAAAAGTGTGATTTTTCCCAAGGAGGAGGATGAAGAGAAAGAGGTGATAAGCCTCAACGTAATCGTTTTCAAGGACTCGGGAAAGAAGGAACGTCATTAGTTTCCTACTCCCTCCTCGCCCCTTCTGCAATGTCCAAAAAGAGGGGGTGAGGAAAGCGAAGGACCCAAGAAAAAAGGGCCCTCGTCTTTCCTCGGAGGAGGGGACATCGTGACGTTAATTTAGGGCTGACTTGGTGTTAAAGGAGGGATGTTCTATAAGCATCTTCTTTTCTCATTATCACTATTGATAACGTTGCTCTGGCCTACCCTTCCTATATTTTAGAATTTCGATTTTAGCACCACTATACCCTCATCCGATGTGATATCTATTGATTGTTTCCCAGTTACATGATTGGTTCCCCTCATTTTGAGAACCTCTATGTACTTCCGTCTTTCCTCCCCTTCGTGGGAGTGCATGAGAAGGATTATCCCGTCAACAGCATGGGCAATCTCGGGCGGATAGAGTTGCCCTGGAGTGACCTCGCCCGTCAGAACCGTTATGGAATCCCAGTTTTTCAGCATAGTAACCAAGTCAAAAAGAAATGTTCTGTAGTTGCTCTTGACGAAATCGCAAACAACGGTTATTGGATCGATGACGATTCTTTGGGGTATGATCTCGGCGATTTTCTCATCGAGAACGTCGAGAATCTCCTGAGACTTCTTTTCTCTTATTTCGTGGCCAAGGTCGATATATACGATTTCTTTGTCAAAATACTCAGAATCAACGAATTCGAATTGCGAAGCAAATCTCAACATCCACTGAGTTGGCTCGCTAAGTGTGGTGAAATAAATGCATTGCTCACCATTCTTGGCACCCTCAAAAAGGAACTTCTGTGCGAATGTTGTCTTTCCCGTTCCTGCGCTTCCCGAGACCAAGAGAACGGAGGGAAATGGAAAACCGCCAGAAATCATTTCGTCTAGGCCAGGCGTTCCACTGGGACATCTAACTATTGAACTATTCATCAGCAATCTCTCCTTTCCCTTCCAAGGCTCGCGCTACCTGGGCATCTTCTTCCCCCGCAAGCCCCTTTGAAACCTCCACGAAGGCGGCATTGCCCATATCCACCATTCTGTCACAGTTCTCCGCAAGAAACTCGTAGAGCTCCCTCTGGGTCTCCCGGTCGACAGAAACCGAGGTGAAAGCCTTGGGATTGGATGCAACCGCGTCCATGAAATTCTGCAGAAAACGCTTGCCCATTCCCCGCTTGTTGAAATGGAATATGGCAGAGACATCGTCTACTAGAACGAAATCCCCTTCGATGATCCTTATGAGGCCTGTGGAACCATCCCCCTTTCTTCCCACCAATTCCAGATCATTGAATATCTTGGGTATTTGGAAAGGACCGTTCAAGAAAGTAGTGTGTTTCCATTCCATCCTTCTTTCCCCAGAGATCCTTGTGACTGCATCGATGAAAAGCATCTCCTCGTAGACGACCTTGTGTATTCTCAGTAGATGGGCCATATAATGATAGGGCCTATTGATGGCGATAAATATCCCCCTGGGTCCTCTTTCCTCAAGAAGAGACTTCAGCGCAATGAGATTGGTCTTTGCAAGGTATATCCTATCAGTGTTTACTAGAAGCTTGTTCTCCGAGTTCTTCATCATGAGGGATATGACTCCTCTCATAGCGGCTACTTCGGTCTCATACACCATAAGGACCCAGCTTATCAAAAAGAATCGGTCCGTGTTTTTAAGTCAATTTCGTACTGATTATCAGAACTGATAAGCTCTTTTCCGGGAGTGCAGCTTTCCAAAAAGGCAATTCTCATGCCTCTTTCTGGCTCAAGTGATACTGAACCCTTCCATCCACGACACGAACGTCAAGAAGTGTCTTTATTCTCGTACCGAGTTCTTTCTCGAGTCTCGCCTTATCGGGATTCTTGTTGAATACTATGATCACATCGATCAGATTCGCTTTGACTGCATTCAACGCCCTCACCACGGCTCTAAGCGTCCCGCCTGTACTCAGCACGTCGTCCACGAAGATGACCCTGTCCCCTTCCTCGATGAAGTTGATGAACATATCCGTGCCGGAATACCCAGTGACCTGCTTCACTGAGACCTCACCCGGTAATCCGTAATTCCTCTTCCTAATGAAAACATAGGGAATGCCTGTTGCCAGTGAAAGCGATGCTGCGAGCGGAAAACCCATCGATTCTGCGGTAACTATCTTGTCACAATCTAGATCCGCTATACTGATCATCGCTTCTGTCACCTCCTCCAGGACTTCAGGGTCTCCAAGAGGAATGCCATCGGTGATAGGATGGACAAAGTACTCATAGTCACCAAATTTGACCACCGGGCATTTCTTCATGGATTCCTTCAGCTTTTCCAACACGAAATCACCTCCTACCTTCTCCCAACGAGGTCAGAAGCCGCTTCACCAGCCTTTTCCAGAATCTCACCTTCTCCTTCAACCTTCCTATTTTGCATCAGAATTCTGCCATCACATATTACGGTATCAACACAGGAACCATTTGCGGAATACACAAGATCAGAAACCAGGTTGTGACCAGGATGGAGCTGTGGCATTTTCAAGTCGATGAGTACGATATCCGCCAGCTTTCCTGAGGCTATCCTTCCAGCATCAACGCCCAGAGCGTTAGCGCCATTCTCAGTTGCCAGAACAATCGTGTCTTCAGCGGGAAGTATCGTTGGATCGCCTGTATATGCCTTCTGATAGAGGGATGCGAACTTCATGGTTTCCAGCATGTCGAGGGTATTGTTCGAGGCGCACCCATCCGTTCCCAGAGAGACGAGAACCCCAGCTTTTCTCATTTCTTGGTAGGGTATGGCTTTTCCTACTGCAAGCTTCATATTCGAAACGGGGTTATGGGAAATCCTAACATCATGCTTCTTGAGGAGTTCTATCTCCTTCTTGTTCAGCCAGACGGAGTGAGCAGCTATCAGGCGTCGGCTCAGAAATCCAACGTCTTCAAGGAACTCAACCGGCCTCTTTCCGTGACGCTCAATGCAGGAAGTCACCTCTTCCTGCGTCTCAGAGAGATGAAGATGAATCAGAAGATCCTCCTTTTCCGCGTACTCAGCAACCATCTGAAGACTCTCAGTGGAAACGGTGTATATAGCGTGGGGTCCGAGAGCAGGGATGATTCTGCAGTTTTTCATTGACCGTATGAATTCAACCAGACGAATGGAATTCTGAAAACTCTCCTTCCCCAAATCGGGATTCATCAGGTCGACAAACCCTTCACTGAGAACCGCCCTCATGCCCATATCCTCAGTCGCCTTAGCGGCTTCTTCCATCAAGAAATACATGTCATTGAAGCATGTTGTGCCCGACTTGATCATCTCCAGACATGCGAGCTTTGTCCCCCAATATACGTGCTCAGGTTTCAGATTCTTCTCAAGAGGCCATATCTTGTCCCTTAGCCAGTCATCGAGGTGCATGTCATCTGCGTAGCCTCGAAACAGGCTCATTGCTCCATGCGTGTGAGTGTTAATCAATCCAGGAAAAGCAGCTTTCCCCCTTCCTTCGATAACGATGTCGGCACTTTCCTTCGAATCCAGGGAAACGATGCGTTTCCCTTCAATTAGAATACTTCGCCGCTTGCCATTCAAAAGGACATCCCTTATGAGAATGCTCAAGCCAGCACCTCGATAGCCTTTGAAATTATTTTGGACAGTCTCTCGCTGTTCCTTCTCTGGCGTTCGAGGATAAGGTCGTAAGACAGTTCCTCATCCACAATTCCATGACAATAGTTATCCACGGAGCAGACACTTGCATACAAAATGCCTTTTTCAACCGCTAGTGTGGCCTCGGAGGGCATAGTCATCCCGACAAGATCTCCAAACCTCTCGAAAATCTGGATTTCGGCCTTTGTCTCGAGCCTCGGTCCGGTCGTCTGGATATAGACTCCGCCGTCGTGGACAACGTAACCTAAATCTCTAATACAATTCGCGAGTTCTCGCCTCATTTCCGAGTCCAAAACCGGAGTTATGTGGACAACTTCCTCATCATGGAATGTCGGAATGTTCCAGAAGCTCACATAATCTGAAGGAATAACGAAATCAGTGGGTCGAATTTCCCGCTTCAGGCTTCCGACAGAAGAGGTGCTAACAATTCTCGAAACACCTACCTCCGATAGCGCATAGATGTTCGCGCGATGATTCACCCGATGCGGGGGATGCTGATGTTCCTCCCCATGCCGAAGAAGAAAGGCGACCTCCTTTCCCTCGACCAATCCGATTCGAACTGGAGAGGAAGGATCTCCAAATGGTGTTCTGACCCTCTTCTCCCTGGTTCCTTCGAGTATGCGAGCAATCTCGATTTCAGAACCTGTAATGACCCCCAGGCGTTCCGTCATCAGTCGAGGTTAAACTCTCAGGAAAAATAAACGTTTGCTAGTCAACTTCTGCAAACACACAAAGAATTGAGAGGGGTCCAGGTTTGGTCGAACTCGATCAACTATCCTGGGAATTGCAATCACCAGTCAGGGCGGGGATCAAATAAGAAGATTGGAGGGTAAAGGCGCCCCAAGACGATTCGCTCCTGTCGAAAAGTGGAGATCTTCGATCTCCCAAGTCCAAGAAAACGCGTCTTTTCGCGGGAACGACTGAAGTAGTCATCTCTGACTTCTTCGTAGATTGCAAGTTTGTTGTTCGGGTTCGCCATATGCGAAGCATCGATTGGACCCCTCTTCCACGTTGCGACTTCTTTGGTTAACAGTTGAGCCTCCCCGGAAGTCGCAAGCGTCCACTAATTCTTTGCATGTTATAAAAGGCTATCGTTTCCCAGTATACGGATTGTTGGCAAATAGGAAAGAAGAACAGTTCCCCGGCAATCTAGCAGACATTGACAAGGAATTCGTCGTATGCATATCTCTCTATGCAATTCCATCCAGTCTCGGTTGTCTGTCAGAATATCTGGAGGATAAGCCATGCGGGTCTGAAAACCGAGTATTGCATAATCAGAGACACACTTCCGAGATCAAATCCAGGAAGGCCTATTAGCGTTGAAGCTCGTGTCACG
>JBHIFI010000027.1:0-22333 GCA_046761005.1 Thermoplasmata archaeon | reverse complement strand
TCCGTTTGCTCTTCCAGCGCCGTCGTTATGGATACATTCGTATCAGTAGTTGTTCCATTCTGCACATACTGGGGTGTGATCGCTGATTCATTGTCAAGATACCAATAATAGGTCACTTCGTCGCCGTTCGGATCGACAACGCCAGACCAATTGAGAAGGGGTGTAACAGATATGTCAACGGCATTGTCTGCTGGATCCTGAAGCTCAGGAATGGGTGGCGGGGCGCTCATATTGAACTGAATCTCAGACCAGCCACCCCACTCATAACCGTCACTGGTTCTCACCCTGAAGTAGTAGGATTCTCCTCGGACGAGCGTTGTTCCTGCGTATGTCGTTGTATTAGACGGGCTGACATCCGAATCGCTCCACATCGGTGTGCCCGTCCCATCGGGACCTGTCCAGACCTCGACGGCGTACTCAGCCTGCACATCTCCATCGGGATCCACGAACGTCCAGTTGAAAGTCGGCTGGGCCACCATGATGTGCAAGCGCTCATCCACATCCGCGACCGTGAATTCTTCAACCATGAGGTCGATTGGCGGGTCGGGTGGAGTGTTTGCGCAGAAGCTGAAGATCGTGCTCCAAGCAGAGTACTCCCAGCCATCCGTCGCATTGACGCGCCAGTAGTAACAGAATCCACCTGTGGTGGTGAACTCCGAGGAGGTCGTCCCAAGCACTGTTTCCTCCAAGACGGTTACGTTGGCTTCATCCCAAACCTCAACGTTGTAAAGGATTGTATCGTCCAGATCGTCATCTGTTGACGCTAACCATCCCACAGTTTGGGTCGTCGACGGTGCCAACACCTCTCCATCTCCGGGTGTCGAAGGAGTGGGCACGGTCGGTGCACAGTTCATGTGGAAGCGTATCTCCGACCAGTCAGAGGCGCTTGCCCACAATTCTTTGTTGTCTGCCGTCAGTATTCGGAAGTAATACTCCGTGCATGGATCAAGAGGAGTCGCGCTCGAGTAATCGGCGAATTCATCTGGGACTGTTAGGTTCGAGATCCACATCAGCGTTCCAGTTCCGCCGGGCCCTGTCCAAACCTCTATGTGCCTCGCTCCCTGAGTGTCGCCTGGGTCTGGATCATTGAACTCCCAAGCAAAAGTCGGAGTGAAATCCGTCAGGTGATTAATCTCAATGTCAGCGGCCGTGTAGCCGTTCACCGTGAGATTGAGCGCGGGTCCAGGACGCTGATTCGGGGTGGGGACATGGAAGATAAAGCATGCGGCCCAGTCGCTGTATTCCCAGCCATCGTATGCGCGAACGGTCCAGTTGTAATAGTTGTCGCCCATAGTTGTGAATGAACCGGAAATGGTTGATGATGTCGTGCCATTGGCGACGTAGGGTTCAACGGCTGGACACTCGTAATCCACCACCCACTCGTACGTGATGGGATCGGAATCATCGTCTGTGGAGCTTGCCCAGACGACCGTCTCCGATGGATTCGGTGGGAGCTCGGCACTATCGGGTGGGTCGAGAAGTACTGGTATAGTGGGCACGCAGTTCGCGTGGAACGGTAGTTCAGACCAATCGCTCCAGAGCTGATCCAGCGAGTCGTCCTGAACCTTCACTCGGAAATAGTAGTCCGTGCACTCGCTCAGCTCGGAGCCGCCATAGACGGTCTGTTGAGCTGCACCTCCCGTCTCGTTCCAAACCAGAACGCCTGTCCCTAGCGGCCCATCTCTGATCTCAAGCTCATATGCCTGTTGAGAATCCCCGGGATTGATGTCAAAGAATGTCCAGTTCAGGGTCGGGTCTATACGGTTGACTATATGGTCTAGCCCTGCTTCACCCAGCAAAAAGCCCCCCACACCCAGATAGTCTGCCCATGGGGCCGATGGGGGACTGGTTGTAATGAAGTACCAATACCCGGTCTCATTGCTCCAGTTCGAGTACTCGTAGCCGTCATAAGCTCTTACGCGGTAGAAGTATTGCTTCAACCCGATATATGTGTTCGGGAGGGAGTAGTTGTCCCATGTCCACTCCTGATAGTCAAAGGGCGGGAATGAGAAGGTCACATCTTCGTCCACATTGAGCTCATATTGGACGGTGTCATTGTCGGCGTCCGTCACACTACTCCAGTAGATAACTACATCGATAGGACTGATCGTCTCATTATGCGGCCAGATGTTCTGTGGAGTAGGTGGCGGGGTATTCATGCACACCGTCGTGTTCGCCCACGGGCCGTAGTCGTAGTAGTCCTTTGTCTTTGCCCTGTAGTAGTAGCAAGTACCCGGACTCAGAGGGGGACCACTGTAGACCTCACTCTCTGCGGTACTAAGGATCTGATAGCTCCACCAAATCAGGGTCGTGAAAGTGGGATCAGTGGCGACCTCCATCTTGTATCCGAACTGCATATCACCAGGCGGAGAAGGGTCTTGATGAGTGAATCCGAGAAGTGGGTCGACTCTGTTTGTCACATGATCGATTGTCTCTGCGGGTCCCGCGAGCAGGCCCTCAACACTGAGCGGATACGGCGGAAGCGGAGGCCTTCCGATTTCAAAACCTGAAATGAAATCGACGGAGCAGTCATTCGTATCATCTCCAGCTGATGGTTGCCTATGGATTTCGAAACCCAAGCCTGGCGCTGGAGCGTCCGCCATAATCGTGTTGTCCGGTTCTCCATAGTGTGTGCCGCCTGCCGATGCGTTGAACTCCACTCTATCGACGACGACATCCATCCCGCCAAAGGGAGTTCCAGGACCGCCAGGATTCTCCCAGACGAGCTTTAGTTCATCCCCGGTGGTGTTGAGACGGTCGATCGCTCCCAGGTCGACGTAGAAGTACTCCGTGTCGGAAATCGTCCCAGAGAGATAGATGCGGGTTCCAAGGTTCTGGAGTTGCCCATCGTTCTTCTCCAGATAATACTCGTCCATGGGTGTTCCCTGTGGGCCATAGATGTATATGTATTGCGTTCCCCCGTCACTTGGCTGCGTCACGATGTTGTTGATCTTCGGAAACGCAGGCGGCTGAGTGGTGGCGATTGATATGTCTATGTATTCAGAGACGAAAGTGTGCCAGACTGTTGTCTGCTCGAATATTGTCCCGTTGGAGCCGAGCGTGACTGCGATGTTGGTCATGTCGCCCCAGACATACATTATGTCATCGACATCCTCGTCCCCGCCTTCCTTCACCCAGGGGGTATCCGGATCGCCGGGAATAGTGACCTGATTTCCTGGGGTGTCGATGTCAATCTTGCTTGTTCGATTAAGCGGGTCTGGATCATCCCAATCTATGAATGTCCAATTCCATCCGTACATCACACCATCTATCCACGCAGAAACAAAGGCCCCATCAGGCAAATCAACGCCATTGAAGTCCCAAGCGTGTCCATAGAGGTTGTGAGGTACTGGTATGGCTGCTCTAGCGTGTTGGCTCATCGGAGAAAACAGCCCCAACACAAAAACCATCACCAATATCACGCTTATCGAAACTTTTCCTCTTTCTGACATCCAAAGTCCTCCTCCTTAGCAAGAACTTCCAAGGTGGATGGTATTCGAGCGGATAACCCTGCTCGTATATATCTTTTTGGTGAACCGCTCAATTAGTGTCAAAAGCCAAAAGAAAGGTGCCTTAAATAGAGTTTGGTACAACCATCGAACTCAATCTGCTTGCACTGAGACTCTTTCCCTCTCCTTGGCTTCTGGCCCGCTGAGGTCCAGAGTCGAGGTCCTCAAGGCCATATCAGCGAAGGCCCTTTCGACGTTCATTCCAGTCTTCGCGCTCGTCAGGAGATAGGGAGAGTCATATGATTCCGCGAAATGGGCGATGGTCTCCTCATCCACATTCTGTTCGAGGTCTGCCTTGTTCGCGAGAACATAGATGGGCACATCACCTGTCACGCGAACGACGGAATCTATCCAATCCCGAAGGCCCTCAACCGTCTCCGGCCGAGTGAGATCGCAGACTGCAACGATTCCCCGCGCTCCGTAGAAGTACGCCTCCCGCAAGAGGTCGCCGAACCCCTTGCGGCCCATTATATCCCAGATGAGCATGTCTACGCAATAACCCCTATCTTTGCTGGGATGATCCACAATCACGCTCTTCTTGGTAACCTTCGCTCCGATCGTCTCGAGATAGCGGTCATCAAACTCGTCGAGAACGAATTTCCTTATCAGGCTCGTCTTGCCTACTCGGAAATCGCCCACGAAACATATCTTCACTTTCACAGAAGGTGGCTCCTCTCCATTTGCCTAACTCTCTCTCACTGTGAAGAGGCTGGGTCTTCCAATCTATAAATGAGTTTCTGGCGTATTATCAATTGAGATAGTATCTCATCTCGCTGCTCAGTAGGGGCTGCTTATTTGCTCGATAGATTTATCAGTTGAGAATTCATTCAAAATCGCGAAGGGGGGCTACCTATATCGCGAGAGGAGGTCTTGAGAAACAGGTTGCTGAAGGCTTTAGATGGCGTTCCTATTCAGTTCTCTCTGGTTGTCAAGATCGACCCTGAGAGTTTCTCGGAGGAGGATATCCTCCCACTCACGAGCTTTGTCAACGAAAAGGTGGAAGAGGTAGAGCAAGAGGAGCTTCCCGTCGAGCTAACATTTGGTGGTGCTAGGATAGTTCTCAGGCGGTATACAGTTGATGTTTCCCCTACTCCCAGGATTGTGGTGGTCACGAGACAGTGATTCGTTTTAGGCCTGACTTCAATGCACAAGCTCAGTTCTCTGTATTCTTTCGGCTTTTTCTCTGAGATAGCTCCGGGATAGCTCCATATTTTTCTTTCGATTTCGTCATTTCTCGAAATCGCCTCGACCGATACTTGAAAAAACCTTCGAGATCTTCGAGTAAACGGAGAACTGGACCTCCTCGGTTCGGAAACATTGCACATCTCGTCTTTCTATCACCGAAACGATTATGCAGATGCTCATCGATGAGAAGGCGATGCCAAGGGCTTGGCTGCTCAGGAGGAAGAAGGATTTCTACTACAGAACAGCGAAGAAATCTGGATACAGGAGTCGAGCGGCGTTCAAGCTCAGACAGATGGTGAAGAAATTCCATGTGATAAAGCGAGGAGACACCGTGCTTGACCTCGGATCTGCTCCTGGGGGCTGGTCGCAAGTTGCCAAGGAAATCGTCGGTCAGGCGGGAACTGTTTTTGCAGTTGACAAGGTTCGGATGCGTGACCTGGACGGCGTATCCGTGATGACCCTCGATTTGGAGGGCGAGGAAGCTACGGAAAGATTGAAGGAATGGATTGATGGCCGCGTGGACGTCGTCCTTAGCGACATGTCTCCCAGGCTCAGCGGGAATAGGAACAGGGACCATGCGTTGTCTGTCCATCTCAGCGAAATCGCCCTCGGGATTGCATCGGGAGTTCTCAAAAGCGGAGGAAATGCCGTCATCAAGATCTTCCAAGGAGAAATGTACGAGGACTATCTGAGGAAGGTTAGGGCCCAATTCGGCTTCGTCAAGGGACACCGCCCAAGGGCAACGATATCCGAAAGTGCTGAGATATACGTGATAGCAAAGGGCTTCAGGGGCTAGGCTCCCAGCGCCTTTGCCCTCCGGAGGCACCTCGCTGCTTCGTCCCTCAATCCGAGCCTGACGAGAACTTCCCCGCGGTTCAGCCACGCAGCCGTGTATCTGGGCCTGATCCTGATTGCCTGGTCATGGCACTTCTTCGCATCCTCAAACCTGCCCATTCGAGCAAGGGTAGCGCCCTTATTGTTCCAGGCAATGGCGTACCTGGGCCTGATGTCCAGCGCACTGTCAAAAGCCTCCAAGGCCTCCTCGAAGCGGTCAAGTCTGAAGAGGACATCCCCCTTATTGGTCCAAGCGATCTCATTCTTCGGATTCATACCAAGCGCGATCTCGTGGCACCTGAGAGCTTCATCATACTGCTTCAGCCTCTTGTATGCCACGCCCTTCGATGTCCATGCGGTCGCGGGCTTGGACCCTATCCTTATCGCCCGGTTATAGTACTGGATAGCCTCGAAGAAATGTCCCTCCTTGACAAGGCGATCACCCTGGGCAACCGCCGAGGTGCTTATCCTGAAGAAGATGAATCCGAGAAACGTCCCCGCAATCGTGACGGCAGCAAAAACAATGAGAGGAGTTGTACCCTCCGAATAAACGTTCCAATCCCACATCCTGAAGGTTGCGAACACCACGACAAGCATGGCAGTCGTCCCGAGGACTATCCCGTCTATTATCCTCGCACTGAAGGTCGTAAGCTTGGGCATCTTCTCGGAAACCTCGACTTTGACTGGCACCTCCACTTCCGCTGGAACCTCCTCTTCTTCTAACTCGACCCTTTCCTTGGGCTTCTCCAGAAGCTCTGCGAACTCGGTCCCGCACTCCGGACAGACCGAGGATTCGACGGCAATCATGCTACTGCATACCGGACACTCGAAGAGCTCTCCTTCTTCCTCGATCAGAAGAGAATCGAGGAGTTCGTCAACAATCTCTTTGTCCAGGTCAAGTGCTTCATCAACGCCCGTGGGGGGAGCTTCTATCTCAACTAGCTCCTTCAGAAGCTTGTCGATATCTTCCTCACCTTCGGCAATCTCAAGCTTCACTCCACATTCTTCACAGAATTCCGCTTTTCGAGGATTGAGATTACCGCAAACCTGACACTTGATCTTGTCCTCTGGCCTGGCCAAGAACCCACCATCGCGTATTACGGCATAGTTCGATATAAAGCTAACGCACTGATTCCAAGCCTCAACACCCAAACTTGAGGGTCCACTTCACCAATAGCTATTAATATTCTTGAGAAAATAAAGTAATCACAAACGGGAGGAGGAACCAGAGACAGAGGCAATTAGAGGGGAGAACATGTTTGTAACGGTCGTTTTCTTGGCAAGCAGGCGAGGTTCGGGAAAGAAAAAGAAGGTCAGAGAATCCCGGTCGCCAGAAGAAGGAAATGCTGCGCGAAGATTGATGGATGAGCAGAAAAGGATCCAAAAGGACCTGCACCGCCTGAGAAAGCTGGAAGAAGGTGTAGCCGATAAAGATAGGGATTCCGGAGAAAGGGGAAGAGCAACCATCGAGGACCTGAAGAAAAGCATAATGCAATCCACAGCGCTACTGCGGGAGGAGGCTGAGAGGATTTTCTCGGATGCTGAGTCCATCAGGGAGAAGGAGGTGAAGCTCCTAAGAAAGGAGGAGGAGTTAGAGACCAAGAGCAGAGAACTCGAGGAGCTCAAGAAGAAGCTCATAAAGGCCAGAACACAGCTGCTGAGTGAAGAGATCAAAAAGCTCAAGGAGGAGCGGAGACAGCTTGGAACGGAAAGGAAGACCGCCTCTCGTCTCAGAGACGAATGGAAGAACAAATTGAGAGAGATGGAGAAGCGCGAGGAACTCCTTCTGCGGGTGGAAAGAAAGCTCGAGGAAAGGGGAGAGTTCTTGGAAGACAGCACGAAGAAGATGGTTGCCTTCTTCAAGGAACTGGCGAAAAGTGACGAGAAGCTCTTGGAGAGAGAAACGGATCTCAGAAAGAGGGAGGAGGAGGTGGAGAGGTCCCTGGATCAGAGGATGAGACAACTGGAGGAGAAGACCACTGAGCTGGACCAGCTCATGAAAAGATTCGAGAGCTTCGATGAGATAGCCAAGGAAACCGATCAGAGAGTAAAGCTAGGTGAGAAAGAGGTTAGAAACCTGAAGGAAACCTTCACTAAAATGACGGAGCATCTAGAAGAGAGAAAAGGAGAAGTTGGAATTTCCGATGAGAAGATCGCAAGGCTCGATGAGAAGGAATTGGAACTGGAGAGAAAGCTGAGCGAGCTAGAAGACCGGGAAAGGGAATTGGAAGAGAGGATTGAGGAAGAAAAGAGAGCGCTTGAAGAAAGGCAGAGCGAGCTGGAAAGGAGAGAGGAGAATCTTAGGCTTTATGGTATCGAGTTCAACTCGCTTCGCGAAGCCCTGCAGAAGGCAGAGGAAAGGTACAAACAAGAGGAGACCATAGTGCAGGAAAAGAGGGATGAACTTGAGAGGGAAATTCTGCAGTTTGAGGAAAGAAAGGACTCAATGACGGAGGAAGAGTTGCGGAACATCCAGGCCGAGAAGGAGAGACTAGAGAAGAGAAGAATGGAGATTGAGGTGCAAGCTCGAGAGGCCGAGGAAAAGCTCAGGATCGCAAGGGAGAGAGAAGAAGATATCGAGAGGATGCTGGAGGAAGCGAGAGAGAGGGCCGAAAAGGCAGAGAAAGAGAGTGAGAAGCTGAAGGAACTAGAGAAGAGGCTGAAGGGCTATGAAAATGAGATAATCAACGCACGTGATGCGTTGATGACAGTCGACAAAATCCTGGAGAAGATGCCATACGAGGTCATTGACAACTTCATCCGCTCAGACTATTTCGAGCAATATGAGAAGGCCTTTGAGGCCATGAAGAAGGGTTTTGAGAACGCCAAAGAATAGCTGAGGGCAAAAACTTTAAGATGGGCTTGAGTCATAGGATTAGATAGAATGATAACCTATCTGACGGTGACATTCAACAGCGACGGTGCAATGCCATCCGAAATCGTGCAGCGACTGCAGGCACTCGGTTTTATTCCGACAACGGGAAACTATGACTTCATGTATGAGTGGGATAGGGACGTAAGCATAGAGGAGGCTATTGACCTGGCGAATCAGGTCCATCACACGCTCAAGGGGACAAACGTTCTCTACAAAGTGGAGACAGTGTGATTAGCCACCCATCCCTGGTGACTGCGGTTCAGAGCACACTCGGCGGTCGCATCCCCCATGTTTTCTTGCATATAACCCTTGATGCAAACCTGCAATTCTGAAGGCTGGGAGCTTGAATTTCTTCCCGTGCTTCCAGCGAAAATACAGATAGTAGGAAAGGATGGACGCGATAGAATATAGTGGCTTCAGGCTGTCGTCCCAACAATCGATGTTGTATCTCCAGCATGTGGCGAGAAAATCCAGCTGCGCCTCGGAGAGATTCTCCAGAGGCATCATCCTCTCATTCCTCAGTCTACTGTCCTGGAGGGGGATGAAGAGGAGAGGAACGTAGAAGATGTCTGATCCTTTCAATCTGTCAAGGAGCTCAAGGGTCTGCATGGTATCGTCCTCCGTTTCACCAGGCCAGCCCGTTATTATGGTACCCAAGGGCCGCCAACCGTTATCATTGAAGATTCCCAGACCCTGGCACACAATCTCATGCCAATCCTTGACATCATATGGCAGGGCCTTTCCTCGCATATACTTCTCCATTATTCTTATGCTCCCGCTCTCTATCCCAAACAGGACGGTTGCGAATCTTCTCTTGTAGACCTTCCTCAGCTGAGGAGTGTACATCGTCTTCTCCTCGAGTATTGGGGTTAGCTCCTCCACCATCTTTGGGTCATAGACCGCGGGGGAGAGGGAGGCGTGGGACAGATGAATGTAGTCCACACCGGGGAATTCGGCAATAGTCTTATAGAGCTTGACGACAGCTTCCCTGTTTGGGACAAATCTTGGACCGGACTGGTAGATGAACATGTCCTCGGTTGCTGTGAATACGGAATTCGCCCCTCCCCTAACATTGATCTCTACTTCTTTCATGATGTGATCTAGAGGGAGGGAATTCTTCACACGGTTCGTCGGCGAGCAGAAGTAGCAGCCCCTTCCACATCCCCTCGTTATTTCCACAACACCATAGCTGGCGGCTTTCTTAATGAGAGGAATCCTGTCCGCACTTACTCTCTTTCCGTAAACTTCCCTCGGAAGAGGTTCACCGTTCAGCGCCCTATGAAAGAGATCGACAACGACATTCTCACCTTCACCATGAACGATGGTGTCGACTCCGAGGTCCTTCATCTTGCCTCCGTCCCGAACCTGCCAGGATCCTGAGCCACCGACTATAATCCTCGGATTGTGCTCTGAGATAGATGGGTGCCTCAGAACCTTTTCGAATTCGAATGCATCCAGAGATTCTCCGCCAAAACCAAGGATTGAGTTGTATGTGAGAGAGACATAGGCCAGTCCCATAGCATCCATCGTGGAAACGCCCACTACCTTGGTCTTGGAACCGACGAATCTATCCAAGGCGTCAGGATGAACGGAAGCGACATTCTCTTCACCGAATTCATCAATGAGAATGGACTCGATCTTCCTGAGACCATAGGGAAGGAACTTTGCGGTGCCCTCATCGTCGTTCTTGGCCTCAAACCACTCATCTTTGACGAAAAAACTGGGAATGGACTTCCTTGGAAATGTTGCGACGAAGGCAGTGAAAGGGTCACCGCTGTATTCACTTATCTCAGAGCGTGGAGCAGTGAGAACTATAGGAACGCCTCCGTTTCCCCGCCTAAAGACCACTATGGTTCCTCCTCTTAGAATCCTACCTCTACAAATCTCGATACCGGGTTAAGTTTACTCTCTATTTAACTCTTATTCTGAAGAATTGGGAGGATTCATATCTATGAAAAACAAAATTCATATAATACGTTCGGCTAGTGGTTGTCAGGATGGCCCGCTCCAGCGAAAGAAAGGCACTTTACAAACTCGCAACTATTGCCGAGAAAATACTCAATCTTCCAAAGACAGCTTCGAAAATCTTGAAGACTTTAGTCAGGAGCCGAAAGAAGCTAAATGTGAATCAGGTCGTCAAGCGGGTCGATAGGTCCGAGAGAAGCGTAAGAAAGCATCTTGTATTCTTGACAAGAAAGGGAATACTCGAACGCAAGGCAATAAAGACGGCCCGGGGGAAACTCGCTTATATTTACTACATGGCCCCTGTCGAGAAGATATCTGCTGTCTTGAGGAGGGAAATCTCCAGAACCACCAGGAAACTGGACGAGATTGCAAGACCGCTTAAGGCAGGAAATCAAAGGGTCTAGTCCCAGAATCTTCTTGTTCTCGCGTACGTAACCTCTGCAGAGAGAATGTCCCTGAGGAAGTCCTCCTCGCTCTCATGAAACCTTCTCAGTATCCTGGCGGCGTTGACGGTTCCGACCCCTCTCGCCATCATGGCTAGCACTGCCCTCTTCCCATGAGCCTTCACGAGGTTCGCGCTCGTCTGTATCCGCCTGACCTCTTTCTTTTCCTCGGCTGTCAGGTGCTTCTTCTTGAAGAGAGCTGTCTTCTCCCTTTCAGCGGGATGAGCAGCTGCAACCATCAACCCCTCGCAAACGAGACATCCTATCTTTGGCGGGAGATCTCCAACCTTAACTCTCCTCGTCGACCCACAATTCAGGCAGAAGAGAAGAGCGTAGGAGTCTTCAATCCTCTTCTTCAACGCGAAGAGCGTCTCCCTGTCGACCTCTCGGGGGATCAGGAACGCTCTCGACCTCTCGATGCCCGCCTTTCCTATGTGTGAGAGCGGACCAACCCGAACCTCTATCTCCCCATCCACAATCATCCTGAGAACCTCCTCCGTTTTCTCGATGTCAAGCCTCTCCCAGATGGCTTTCTCGATTGCTTCGTCGAAGAGAGGAGTGTTCTCATAGGCCTTGAACATCTTCGGTATGTTCACGGCATCCCAGTCCACGTCCCGCCTGATGGCGCCGAACTTCTTTGCGACGTGAACGAACACGCGCCTCATATATGTCGAGTTCCTCAGAATCACCCTCATGAGGGAATAGAGGCCATCCAGGTGCGAGGGAGAGAGCAATTCCTTAATCTTGACGGGGTCATACCTCTCAGGAAGGCTCAGCACGATTCTGTAAGGGTCTGTCTGAATCCCAACGCTCTCGCCAATCCTCGCGGAAACAAAAGAAGAGATAAGCTGCCCGAGGGTCTCGTTGACCTTACTCCCGAAGCAGGCGTTGATTATCACCGTTTTCCTTCCTGCCTCTATGGTCACCACCTTGTCTGATGGAACGGGATTGTCGCCTTGCTTGACGAGATATTCCTCGAATTTCTGAATCCCCAATTCATTGCACGGATATCGAGAGAAATCCCTCAGCCTTCTCAGTCGGCCTACCTCCATAGCCACATCGAAAGGAACGGGAATCTCCTCCCCGAGCCAGCTCGGAACAGAGCCCATTTCCGCGATCGGCTCCACGAGAATCGTGCTATCTTTGAATTCGACGAATCTCCAACTGGACCCTCTCATAATGAAAGTGGCCCCTAACTTGGCATGCTCGGAAACGAACCACTCATCGAGGGTGCCGACTGTCCTCCTTGTCGTTATGTCAATCACTTTGTATGTCTTAACGTCCGGAATCATGGAGATATTCTCGTAGAAGTATGTCAGGGACCCTCTTGTCCTGCCGAACCAATCATCTCTGAGCCAAATGGCCCCTATCCCGCTGAGCTGCTTCAAGACTTCGAGAAATTCCCCTTTCCGGAGATTCCTGAAGCAATACGCTCTTGTCACAATCTCAAAAGCCTCATCCACATGATAGGAGGGTTGAGACATCGTGAAAGCAACAATCTGATTTGCCAGAACGGCTAGGTCATTCTCCCTTACCCTCGAATCCTCCAGTTCGCCGTCCAATGCTCGTCGAGCGATGGCACACGCCTCCGCGAAATCGTCTGGGCTAGTCGTAATCGTCATTCCGTCGGAAACCTCGCCCACACCGTGGCCCGATCTTCCGATTCTCTGAACGAGCCTTGTGACCTGCCGAGGGGAATTGTATTGGAGAACGAAATCCGCCGAGCCCACATCAATGCCAAGTTCCATGGAAGAGGTACAGATGAGAGCCTTTGTCCTCTCCCCCTTGAATTCGTCCTCCATCCGAATCCTCACTCCTTTGGAGAGGGAACCGTGGTGAACACCCACCTCTGGACTGCCCTTCCAGTGCTTGAACCTCGAAGCAAGAAACTCGGCGGTGTCTCTCGTATTGACAAAGAAAAGGGTCGACCTATGCATCTCTATGAGAGCTCCGCATCTCCTGACGGCTGCCGCGTGGTCTTCGCTCATCCTAAGAATCGAGGATAGTTTCGCGTCCTCGCTCTCCTCCTGCGGATAGTTAACCTCAATCCTCATTCCTTTCGGTATGTCTAATACCACAGTTTCGATTTCCCGCCCAACACCGGCCAGAAATGCTGATATTTCCTGTGGCGTGCCAACGGTGGCCGACAGACCGATCCTCTGGATTTCTCGTCCCGCTAAACTCACAAGTCTCTCAAGACCAACGGCAAGCTGACCGCCGCGCTCATCACTAGCAAGTTCGTGAATCTCGTCGACGACTACTGACCTGACATGCTTCAGGTGCTTCCTCAGCCTGCTTCCGGTGAACATGATTTGAAATGTCTCAGGCGTCGTGATGAGTATCTGTGGTGGATGCCTAGACTGCCTCGATCTCTCAGATTGGGATGTGTCTCCGTGCCTGACGGCAACATCGATATTGAGCATCTCGCCAAGGACTCTCATTCTTTCCAGCATGTCTCGATTGAGCGCTCGTAGAGGAGTTATGTACAGGACAGAGATTCGCTCTGGATTCTCATCTAGAATCCAACTCATTAGAGGGAGAATGGCAGCCTCGGTTTTTCCTATGCCAGTAGGAGCTACGAGGAGGACGTTCTTTCCTTCGGCTACCAAAGGGATTGTCTTCACCTGCGGCTCTGTCAACATCTCGAATCCTAGTTTCTCCAGAGCCTTAGATATCTCAGGTCGAAGGCGTTTCAGAACATCCATCGGCAGATAAACGGTCAGCAGGATAAAAAGATTTGATTGTTCGTCATCGGTTCCACTCAGCGGGAAGTGAAATATATGACGCACTATTTTTCCACTCGGTGATTCGTTGTTAGATACGCTCGTAAAGAGCCTTTCGGATTTCTCTGGTGATTACGCAGAGATGAGGTTCCACGGGAGGAAGTCCATCTATATTCGGATGGCAGCGGGAGAACTCGAAGATGCTACCTTCCTAAAGAATACAGGAGTGGGAGTTCGTGCTCTGGTCAGTGGAGCCTGGGGTTTCAGTAGCACCAATATCCTAGAGGGAAACAGGATAAGAGCATGTCTGCGGGACGCAGAAAAGGCGGCCAGGGTTGCCTCTCAGAACAGAGAGAAGAGGGTGGAAGGGCTTGCAGAAGCCAAGCTGGCAGGAGGGAGCTTTCGCGTAAGGGCGAATGACCCTGTGGAAGACCACTCTCTGGAAGAAAAGATGAATCTCGTCATAGAGGCCGAAAAGTTGGCGAAAGAGGCATCGAAGGATGTGAAGTCAGCTATATCCATCTATTCGGAGCTCGTTGACGAGAAGATCATTGTCAACACGGATGGTGCAGAGGTCGAACTCTATGATGTCAAACCTGAGTTCTTTGTCTATGCGATTGCCGCTGAGAACGGGGACAAGGTGGGCGCGCTAAAAGCGGTGAGCGTCACGGGCGGGTGGAAGGACCTCTTCCGCAGGAATGTGCCGGAGGTGCTCGCTAGGGATGCCAGCAGCCTTGCTTCAAAGTTGCTTCATGCCAAGCATCCAAAGGGAGAGAGAGCGACGATGATACTCGAACCCTCAATTGTGGGTCTGATAAGCCATGAGGCGATCGGGCACACCGTTGAGGCTGATTTTGTCCTTTCGGGCTCCATTACCAAGGGAAAGATCGGCCAGAGAGTTGCAAGCGATCTAGTCACCCTTGTGGACAGCGGAAGGCCCGAGGAAGACCCACACGGTACTGGGACGACGCTGGTGGATGACGAAGGGGTTCCCGCCAGAAGAACCAAGATCATAGAGGAAGGGATTCTCAAGTCCTACTTGCACGACAGGGAAACTGCCTTGATGTTTGATGCTGAGCCCACAGGGAATGCGCGCGCATTCGAATATACGAACGAGCCCATCATCAGAATGACGAATACGTTCATTCTCCCAGGCGAATATTCCTTGGAAGAAATGATAGGTGGAGTGAAGGAGGGATACCTCATGAGAGGGGCGGGAAGCGGGCAAGCGGATTCCAATGCCGAGTTCATGTTCGAAGTTGATGAGGCATACAGGATTGAGAAAGGGGAGGTGAAGGAACTCCTCAGAGGTGTCGCCATAAGTGGGCAGGCCTTTGATGTTCTCAAGAGCGTCGATGCTGTTGGAAGGGACTTCTTATTTGACATGGGAGCTGGCTTTTGCGGGAAGTATCAGAGGGCGAAGGTGGATGGCGGCGGTGGAGCTATTCGCTGTCAAGCAATCATCGGCGGTAGGCAGGAGGGCTGAGGATGCTTGAAGTCCTGGACAGCTGTCAATACGCGGTCAAGAAGGCCTTGGAACTAGGTGCAGACGAGGCAGAGGGTTTCGCGGTGAGCGGGAAAGAGATAAACGTCTCAATCGAGAGGAATGAGATCAAGATGGGAAAGAGCCAGGACCTATCCGGAATAGGGATACGAGTTATCCTGAATCATTCCCTCGGCTTTGCATCGGTCAATGAGCTGACAAGGAAGGAAATCGATATGGCAGCGAAGAATGCGGTAAGCCTGGCGAGAAGGGCTCCCCCTCTCAATTACAATGAGCTTCCTGAGGTTAAGCCCCTAAGCAGGGTTGAAGGATTGTACGACCCAAGGAGCAGGGAGTTCATCATGGATGATGCGTTGGAATCTGCGACAAAGCTCCTGAGAACCGCGAGAGAATACGATCCCAGGGTGACCATCGACAGCGGCTATTTTTCTGCTGATGTTACCAAATCTGCTGTGGCCAACTCCAATGGCATAGAGGTTTCTGAAGAATCGAGCGCCTTCACCCATGTTATCATGGGAATGGCGGTGGACGGTGATGATGTCTCCAGCTTCGACTATCGATTCAATGGGACGAGGCGGGTCGATAGGATCGATGTCGAGAGGACAGCCAACCTCCTCGCGGAAACTGTAGTCAATTCCCTTGGTGCGAAAAAAACCGAGAGCTTTGAGGGAACGGTCATCTTGAATCCCAATACCGTTGTAGACCTTCTCGCATCCGTAATCTCATTCTCTTCCAATTCCAACTCTGTTCAGAAGGGAATGAGCAGATTCGCAGGCCTTGTGGGCGAGAAAGTCGCTTCAGAGGAACTCACGGTTCGGGACGATGGACTCATTCCCGGCGGTTTGGGTTCCTCCAGCTTCGACAGAGAGGGCTGTCCTCATGTGCCCCTCACAGTCATAGAAAATGGCATTCTGAAGAACTTCCTCTACAACACACTCACGGCAAAGAAGGAGGAGAGGGAAACTACTGGCCATGCATCTGGAGGTATCTCGGGCCCGCCGAGAATCGCGGTAACGAATCTCATGATTGAGGCCAGAGAAGACACTATCGACAAGCTCATAGGTGAGACAGATAAGGGCGTCATCGTCAGCAGGTTCTCGGGTATCCCGGACGTGGTTAGCGGGGACTTCTCAGGTGTGGTGAAGGGCGGCTACTTGATTGAGAAGGGAGAGAAGGTGAGCCCGATAAAGGAAACGCTCGTGGCGGGCAACGTCTTCGATCTCTTCAACGAAATCAGCGGCATATCGAAAGAGACGGAGAAAATAATGAACCACATCGTTCCCTACATGAGATTGGAAAACGTGTCCGTGACGAGTGCCTGAGTCTCAAGACGGTTTCGGACTTGACTTCCTTTCCACCGCGACAACTATTTCAACAGTGGTTTTCATCTCAAGAATGGGCCCGGCCGGATTTGAACCGACGACCCTCTGGTTATGAGCCAGATGCTCCACCAGGCTAAGCTACGGGCCCTCAACCATAGGATATGCATTTCCGTATTTAATATTGTAGCAATGGTATCCGAGTTGGTATGTGGTAACTCAAATGATGATTTCCCAACGAGGTTTAAATATGGTATCGGGGATGATTAAATCAAACCGTTACAGGACAGTGTCGATTCTCTCCCGAGAAATCTTAATGCTGACCTGGAGGGGGGTGAGCGAGCGCTCCATCACAAATGCTGGATGCCGGACGGAAGTTCTGAAAAAGCGATGGCTCCTCCCTCCTTTTTTCTATTCATCATTTAATAGTCTAAGAGCAATATGCATTGCGGGGAACAGGTATGAGGGGACTCTGCGCGATTCTCTTGTGCGCTCTCACAATTTTGTCAATGACACCGGTTAGTGTGCGAATTGATGATCGTATCTTGAGTCAAGCTACGGGAACGGAATTCCTCACGTTCTGGTCTGGAGACCTCATCATAATCGCTCAGGAACCCGATACGGAAGTCTCTCTCTATGACCTGGATACCGGAAATCTTCTGAGCTCTACTGATTGGCGACTCTCCAGTCCGCCCATATCCAATCCCTTCGTCCTAACTAACTCAGGCGATTCTTGGAGAGAAAGAGGTGGAGTTGGTCCCCTTAGCTATGAAATCAGGGTGAAAATAGTCACCGCGGACGCAACCGGTGGGTCTGCTCCAAAACCAGTCACTATCTGGACGGGGTACCTCAACCCTGGAAGTTCCAATCCTTGGATGTCTTACGTACCCGCGTACGGAGAGACGGGAAGAAGCGGTACGGAACTAGGACATGAATTCTTAGGCTTTGTGGATGAGGAGATGTACATCTTCGCCCTAAAAGAAGGGGGAAAATCGACTCTGATTACAGTGGATGACATGATTACCAACTTGGATGCAGACACAGATGATGACTACAATCTGACATCATCCTCTCCTGAGCTCGACTACTCGGACTCGGAGATAGAAATCTTCTATATCCAAGGATTCGATGAGGATACCGTTCACATAACGAGCAATGTGGTCGCTTCCGTCCTCGTTGGAAAGCGGTCAAGGAACCCAGCGTTGAATGATTGGTCTGCAACTCCTCCATCCTACGCAACGGGCGACGAAGGCGCGGAGAGGGGAACGCTTTTCTATGCCTATGTGAGAAGCTATCTCACCGTATTTCCTCTAGAGAACGACACTCACGTTTCCATCATTGACCTCAGCGACGGTGATGACAGCATCAATGTCACTCTGGACGGCGACGATTCGGATGGTACGTATGACATCTACACGGCTACCAGACAAAGCTTCAGTCATGGGGTCATCATTCCAAGAAGCTCGAATCCCTCTGTCAACATAGTCAGCCCTGGTGACCCGTTCGACTACGATTACGTCAAGGTGAGTTCCGACAAACCCGTTCTGGTCTACGATGGGCCGATCGGGAGCAATGTGCTTGACTTTGCCGATGTCGCATACTCAATCCCGACAGGACCTTCAAGTCAGGAGCTATATTGCTACGCTCAGAACTCCGGGAATTCGAACGACCTCCAGATATTTGCCTACAATCAGTCAACAAACGTAGTCATCACATCTTTGACAAGGACACAGGGCTTTAGAGCACCCGCCTACCACGACTTCGTAATTGGACCTGCGGGAGAGCCATGGAAGAAAGGAACGGATGGGTTCGGATTCTGGTGGGGAAGCGATATATGGAGCGGGGAGATTCTCCACATAACCTCCGACCAGCCGATAACGGTGATAAACGGAGACTATGATGACCCTCAGACATTTGGTGCCTTCCTTCCCTATACCTACGTAGGGCCTCAACCCCCAGTGGCGGATGCTGGAGAGGACCAGACTGTTGATGAGGGTGAGGAAGTCACCTTCGATGGCTCGGGATCCTTCGACCCAGATTTGGAGGAAGGCTTGGAGGTTCTTCACGTATCCGTCTTCCTTCAAGATGAGGTGCAGAAGATCGCAGACAACGCAGGTTCTGACGACCTGTTTGATATCTCCCAAGTGAGCATGGGGACGTTCAATTCAGGATATCCCTCCGACTTGAGCTCATATGATGTCATAGTCTTTGGAATAAACGATTGCTATGAGCCGGCAAACCTTTCACTCCAGAGGATATCAGAGCTTAGGTTATATGTGGAGAAGGGTGGTGGTATCCTTTGGACTCACGACGCACTGGAACTGAAATTTGACTATGGTCCGGATGCCGAGACACCAGCCGGCGTTGATGATGTAGGTGCTGGTTGGACTAGTGGCAGTAACATCCTACTGTATGAGGACCATCCGATACTGCACTCTCCCTTTGAGATTGGGTCACAAGGAGAGACCATGAATGTGCAGTATACCCACACTGTCGGCGGAGTGGTGACGACCGCAACTGCCGTCGCAGTATTCTCCTCTTCTCCTCCGGCGAGCAACAACTTCTACCTGACCGTTCACGAGTACCAGCTAGGTAGAGTTTCCGTGAGCGAGATAGGTCATTCCGTCATGGATTGTGGTGGCTTAGGTTTCACACTTCCTTCTATCGAGGAATCCAATCTTTTCGTCAATACCCTTTCTTGGGTCGGAAAGCTGGAGGAACAGGGACTGGTATATGAGTGGGATTTTGATGACAGAATCGACTCCGACGGAGATGGAATATTCACCAATGATGTGGATGCAACCGGGAAGATTGTAAACCACACATATGGAGACAATGGCGTGTACAATGTCACTCTCACGGTTACGGACTCTCAGAATCTCATGGACAACGATACGGTCCAGATAACAGTCCTAAACGTTCCGCCAGATGTTCAGATGTACCCCACATTCTCGGGCGACGAGGGGTCTGCAATCCCATTTGAGATAGCCGTTACCGACCCAGGAAGCGATGACATCACAGCTCAATGGTCATGGGGAGACGGGACCGTTGAGAGCGAGATACACTACAATGATGGCGTGGGTCCTGACCCATATCCGAGCCCAGAGGTCAACCCTGTGGCCCTGACCCTGACCACTTCTCACTCATATGGTCATGCGGGGTCCTACAACGTCACCGTCACGGTGGAGGATGATGACGGAGACCAGATTCTTGCGTTCGCTCAGTCAACTATCACGAATGTGCCACCACTAGTCACGATCGACGTCGTTCTTCCTGACCCGGCGAATGAGGGGGACCTCGTGATCTTTGACGGTCATTTTGATGACCCAAGTTGGCTCGACAACCACACTGCGACATGGGAATTTGGTGATGGCTCTTCCTTGCCAGGGAGCTTCTCCCCAGGCTGGGGATACAGTCACCACGAAATGGACGCCGTTGAGCATGCCTATGGAGACAACGGTCTCTATCTCGTGAGCCTGAAGGTTGAAGATGATCTCGGGGACTGGAGTATCGGTCAGCTCAGCCTTACCGTCCTGAACGTTGCTCCAACTGTATCGGGCGAAGTGAATGAGGCTGGAGTGGAACCTTCCACCCTTTTGTTCGATGGAAGTTTTGCTGATCCAGGCTGGCTCGATACCTGGGAATGGTGGTGGGATTTCAGGCCAACCCTCGACTCCGATGGAGATGGCGACCCAACGAACGACAAAGATGTAGAAGGAGAATCGAAAAGTCAAGGATCGCTCCCTGCGGTTCAGTGGACATTCAATGACAACTACGAGGGCCCCGTCTACCTGTACGTTCTCGATGATGACGGTGGTCTTGGATATGCCATAGTTGATGTGAGTGTTGATAACATCTCTCCACAGATAGCAGTCGGCCCACATTATTTCTTCAATGTATCGGTAGGATTGAGAGTCGCTGGCGAGAAGTGGCATGATGTTTCCATTCTTCTCCTCGAGGATGACGTGCAAATCTGGAATGCAACAATCGTGAGGTATCCGGGCAGTCCGAACGAGCAGATAGCGTGGTTCTGGAACTACTCCATCAATCTCTCACGAAGCTACAGGGCGGAGGTCTACTACACTCCAGCCGACGATCCAATCAATGGGCAGATATTCGGAGCAACTCCCGCCTGGATCATAATGAGGTTCGAGGACGAGACAGAATCGAGAATTCATCACACCTTCAACGTGAGGCATCAAGACACATGGTTCTGGAATGTCGAGAATCTTTCCTCGATGTTCATTGGCCATAGCATGACCTTCATTGCAGAGGGTATAGATCCTGGGAGCGACGATCTCATTTTCGAATGGGACTGGGGAGATGGTTCTCAAGATATAGTTTCTTTCTTCAACGACGGAACCGCTCATGATCTGTATCCGAGCTACTGGTATGGAATTTATCCCTTCTCGGCCCGCTGCGTCGTCAGGCACGCCTTCAGCAGTCACGGAAGCTTTGCCATCACGGTTCATCTGTACGATGATGATGGCGGAGAAAGTATGGCGACTGTGGTTATAGAAATATGAGAGACGCCGCCGACCGGATTTGAACCGGTGACCCTCCGGTTTCTGCTTCAGCGATTAACAGCCGGGAGCTCCACCAGACTGAGCTACGGCGGCAGTGAAGGTTGCATAGGTTGGCCAACTAAAAATAGCTTTTCGTCAGAGAGACTTCCTCAATTCCTCTATCATGCTCAGAGTTTCATCAAGGCTCTTCTTGACGCGGTCAAGATATTCTGCGACCTTGTTGGTAACGAGAGCCCCTTCAGGTGTGGGTCTTATGAGGCCCTCTTCTTCCAGGATACGAAGGGAATATCTCACCTTATGGCGTGGATAGTTGAACATCTCGGAGAGCTTGATTATCCCAATGGGCTGATTGTCTCGTATCGTCTTCAGCATCTCCACATGCCTTTGAAGGAGTTCGATCCTTGATTCAAGCGTTCCTTCCTCGACATCATCCTTCCTCTGCATGAAAATACCTCGGGGTTGCGACTGTCCCTCAATGTTTTCATAGGCTTAAAATGTTGTGCGGTCACGATTCTCCTATCCAATATGCCATTTTCCTGTTGCTGCATGCGGCGCAGTCTGATTGAGACAGCGCTATCACGCCGACAGGAATAACCTCCGGAAAGAGAGAAATCCCCCACTCGCAGGCTTCCTGTGCGGACAGTCCCTCTACCATCCTGTCGAATATCCTCAGTGACAGAACACGTCTCACTATCTCCTCTCCGACCCCCGTAGCAGAGATAGCTCCGTGGCTCCCGCAGTATATACCAGCACCTATGATGGGAGTGTCTCCGATTCGTCCGGGGAGCATGAAGGAAGTCCCGCCAGTAGAGTTGCCTGACGCCAGTTTCTTCTGGCTGTCCATGGCAACAGCGCCAACTGTACCGACGTGATAATCCTTCCATTTGCCAGCCCATGAGGGAATGTCTCCCTCGTGGAGCTTCTTCTTCACCAACTCGAGCCGCTTGACAGACTCCTCCGTTTTTGGATCGAAGTGTTCAAATCCTTCCTTTTTGGCGAAGAGGTTGGCTCCCTCACCCGCGAACATGATATGAGGTGACTCCATCACCTTTCTGGCGACCAAAATAGGATTCCTCACATTCTCGATTCCAGCAACGCAACCGCAGTTCATATTAGAATCCATTATTGAAGCGTCCATCTGAAGTGAGCCGTCAAGCCTCAGTCTTGACCCCAACCCAGCATTAGTTCTGGGGTCGTCTTCCAAAACAACGATGGCCTCAACGACGGCATCGACAGCGCTCCCGCCTTCCTCCAGGATGGCCATGCCCGCCCTTCCGCCTCTTTCAGCGAGTCCGAGTGCTTCCTCACCCGAACCTGCACCGCAATTGGTGACAATGCGAACAGTCATGCTCGTCGGAATACAAGAAGGAAGATTAACCTTTTTGATACCTCGATACGGAATCAGATAGTAGCATAAGAAAGGATAAATAACCGCCCAGCATTCAATTTC
>JBHIFI010000026.1:0-27686 GCA_046761005.1 Thermoplasmata archaeon | reverse complement strand
CGTTAGCTTTTTAATCCGAGTAGTCAATTCGATTTCGTAGGCTTATGGTTAAGAGGGGAGATTGGCTCACAAGGAAAGCCCTGACGGCAAAGGAAAAGATAATGCTTCACCTGCGTGAAACGCCCCAGCCGAGAGAGCTTCTCGACGTGCCTTTTGGACTCACTCAAGAAGGTATTGCCACAGCCACAGGCATCCGAGTCAATCACGTCTCGAGATCTGTCTCCCAGCTCAAGAAAGAGGGCCTAATCACGGAGAGTATAGGCAGAGTGAGGGGATACGTAAGAAAGAGGAAGGTCTACAGTTACACAGAAGACGGATACAATCTCGCCGAGAGCGTGAAAGAAGAGATCCTAAAGAAGAGGATAAAGATAAGGAAGAGTGACAGGTCCATAGTGGAAGTGTCTCTCAAAGACATCGGAAAGCACATCGGTGTGCGCCATACACTCACAGAGATAATTTCCAAGACTGACAAGAGAGGAATTCTGGACGCTCGAGAATTGGAGGCTAGACCCCGTGAAAAGAAAGAGAAGTATGTCTTGTTTGCAGAAGGATTGACTCCTACAAAGCCATTTTACGGCAGAAAGAGGGAGAGAGAGAAGATTGAGGATTGGATTGAGGCCCCTGATAGCAAGATATTGGTAATACGCGGGGCCGAGGGAATGGGCAAGTCATCACTCACCGCTCACATCTTCTCGGAATATGGGAATCTAGCCAATCTGTTTTGGTATTCCTTCAAGCAGTGGGACACATCCGAAACGCTCCTGGGCGCGCTTTCCTCCTTCCTCGGCCAACTCGGAAAACCCGGCTTGAGCGAGTATCTAGAAGGCTCAAAGATGAAGGATCCCAGAGGTGCTCTGGGCGCACTCGCCACTAGACTCAAAGATACCCCCGCTATTCTCTTCTTCGATGACCTTACGGAAATATCTCCTGAGCTCGGGACAGTGTTTTTTCACGTCCTCGAAATTGTTGAGAGAAGCTCACGTGCCAAAGCCATACTCGTCTCACAGAATGGAGACATCCCAAAAGAGAGGGAATTGCTTGCGAGGGATGTGATTTCCGAGATTACTTTGAAAGGGCTTGATAGGAGAAGTTGCAAGAAGCTTCTTTCCAAGAATGTTGAGAAAAAGGAGTTCGAGAGAATTTTCAAGTTAACAGAAGGACATCCCCTTTCCTTCAAACTGATTTCAACCAAGGGATTGGAGGGTATCGGAAAGAAAAAAGATTACACGCCTGAGGAGCTTGCGGTGATAAAGTACATGAAGCTCTTCGAAGAGCCTTAGATTACCTGGGATACCTGAAAGCCGTCCTTCTTGTATTCGAGCGTGAAGAAGCCAGTGTTGTGATTCACTCCCCTGAGCTTCACTACTCTTATCCTTCTGTAAACATCTATTTCACTGACCTTTTCCATGAGAAGGTGTATTAGTCCGTCGACAAGAAAGTCCTCATCATGAACTTCACGAACGTCTGGAGATATTTCTGCAATGATGAATGTCGTCAGACGGAGGTCCCTAAGCCATTCGAAGAAATGGAAGAGCTGTATCCTCCTATCCTTGAGTCTGGAGATTATTTCGAGTATGGGAAGAGAATCTATTGCGAGAAGTTCGAAGTCCTCGGCCTCCTTTGTATCCTCAAGTATCTTCTTCAATACGTCCAGCCAAGGACGCTCAGCTTCCTTATCAAACCTCGATCTTCCCTTGAGTTCGTCTATGGCCTTTCTTATCCTTGACAAATCTTGAATTCTGAGAGAGTCTGTGACCAACCTCGGGTCCATGTTGAGACGCGACATCTGAAACTCTAAGCTTCGCCTACTTTGCTCGAGTGTCAAGTAGGTGCCACGAACCTTTTTCTTTGAGGCGTTATTGTAAAGGATACTGTAAGCCAAGCTGGATTTCATCGTTCCCGGAGGACCAGCAATAAGAATCACGTGACCTTGAGGGATGCCTCCTTCGATCTCTTCGTCGAGGCCCTTCACATAGGTCCTGTAGGTTTTCATGTCTTCCTCTAGTTAAATGAAAGGGAATATTAAATCCTTCACTCGATTACTTCTAAATCGCGAGTGAGAAGGGCCCTCTTGGATTCCTCTATGGCAACCAAGTTGAAAGGCATAAGGAGCTTGGACCCGCTTACAGATATGGTATCTCTGAGATTCTGAACGAACTTGATAACCTTCGAAAAGTCGTTCTGAACTATCAGATATTCCAGACCGTCGAGCATCACTACGGTTTCTTTACCTTTCCCTTTCTTGAGGAATCTTTCCACTTCTAGAAGTATAGCACCCAGGTTCGTGGGATTTATGTTTCCCCGCTTGGGGTCGCGGGAAAGCCAAAGAACGGGTATTCCTTCAAGATTGTAGGTTTCCTGTACGTCCTCGGGGAACGTTCTCGTAATGCATAGGCCACTGGCTCCCTTTTTGGTTACACTCGAGAAAATTTTGAAAGCCAGATCAGATTTCTCTCCAGCAACAAGATAGCTGGTCCCGTCTCTCAAGATATAGTCAGAGGGTTTCACAGCCTTCTTAGGCGGGGCGGGCTCTTCTTCCTCCTTGACCCTCCTTCGAGCCATGATAAAGGCAGCAATGAGAACTGCGACCACGATTAGAAGAATCAACAGAAAGAGAGGATCGAAAACGGTCTCCCACCACATAATGTCAATCCTCGTTGCAAGGAATACCTCAAGGTGAGATGTGGACATGTCCACTATTCTTTCACCATCCGAAATCTCGAAACCCTCCTTGGTGATTCTCACTGTAATCACATGACTCGTCGAGTTGCTTGATCCGTCGAAACTTCTGTCTGTTACCGGTATCCAGCTGATTCTACCACTCGAAGGCGTCCTTGAAGTAAAAACAGTTGACTCATCATCCAGGATCTCAACAAAGGCATTTGATACGGGATCTCCGGTGCCTTCATCCGTGACCTGGATATCTAGATAGTATTTCACAATCAGCTGCGATGCGGCAAGCACCTGAACCTTACTATCATTAAACGTGCAGTTGAGCGCAATGACTACGCTTCCACCGTCCAAGAAGAAATCAAAGTCTGCTGAGTCTTCAATACTCGTGTTCACCAGATTTCCTTGAGCGTCGTCTGCTCTGACAGAGTTATCGTTTAGGATGAGATCGCTACTACTAACATAGAAAACCGAGGAGTATGCGGCGATACCATACCAATTGTTTTCAATAACGGAGGATTCTAGGTCTGCCGATGATTGGGATTGCAATCTGATTGCGGTACCACTGGACAAGGATATGTTAACAAGCGAGGTGGAAAGTGAGCTGTTGAAGGCGTGGATTCCGAAAAGCGTGGCATTAGAAATCGTATCTCCATAGAGTGTGACATTGGAATCCTGAAGCATCAGTCCCATCTTGATGTTAGTGAACCTGTTGAACCTCATCTCGATATGAGAACCCGACGCAGATATTCCCTTTCCGAGATTATCGAAGACATTGAATTCAACATTCAAACTGGTATTGTCGAGCTGAATTGCAGCGATACTCATATTCTCGAATACGTTCCTCTCGACGGTAGGACTCGAAGAAGATATGAGAAGACCGACTGAAGCGTAACTGATACGGGAGTAGGAGATACTGCTGGAATTGCCACTCGTGGGGTTAATTATGATGCCATCCCAATAGCCCTCTGGCGGGAAGAAACCGAAAGCAGTAAGGTTTACGGAGGAATCCAAAGTACCGTCGGAAATCAGAGTACCGTTTACTGTCATGTGTGTATCCTGGCAGAACCTTACCGTAACCCCTGGTTCTATGGTAAGAGTTGCTCCCACTTCAACAGTGATGTTGCTGCACACACCATATGGCTCCCCCGCCACATCCCAGAACTCATTTGTCAAGACACTATCGTTGTGCCAGGTATTCACCCTTCTGGGAAAAACTTGAAAACTGACCGACCTGGAGATGGGCTCATCTCCGGTATAGTTCGCATAAACAATGAAGAAATCGCCCACCCTATCGGATTTCCACATGTCTGATGCAACACCAGTCGAGTTGGGTGTATCGCTCATTGGTCCTACAACCGTGCCAGAAGGACCGATCCATGTGAAATTGACCGCTTCAAAGAGGCTAGCATTTCCAGAGTAAGAGAGGGTAGCGGTTGCAATTGCCGTTTCACTTAACTCGAAAAAGGGGGCGTTCAGTTCCAATTTCATGTTGGTGATGACAACAACATCCTCTGCGCTCTCAACCTCAAAGGACTCGTTATCGAACTGGTCTGTCTGATTCACATAGGTGGCATTGACATACCACGTACCTACCGTGTCGACCATTACGGTGCTTGTGGCATTCGCATCGTCCTTGGCAGAATCAGTCGTCTGGTTTGCTATGCTCCCGTCTGGTCTATACCAAGTGAAATTGACATCACCAAGTTTTGTCTTCGGTCCGTTGTACTCTAGCGTCGCGGTCGCAGTAGCCTCCGAGTTATTGGCATAGAAGGTGGTGCGATCCATTGTCACTGTGATATTAGTCACCGTAACCTCTGCTGATACATTCGTGGCGAAATATGGAAAGATGATGATGACTGCGAGTAGTAGAAGAGCTCGAGAGTTCATGCCCACACTTGCTAAATGATTGGTTTGGCTGGATATATTACTTTCGCAGAGCGCCAGAGAGAACATGGGCTTCTCCCATTTTGCCTAGCTGGCTTCACTTGGTATATTCTTTGGTATGTGGTAACCTTCTGGGTAGTTTCCACTTTGCATTTATATACCCCATATATTAATTCGGACAATACACAAGTTCCCAAAAAGGGGGAGACTGTCCACGAAGCGTCGAGGAGGGGCGTCTTCTTGCCCACACGTTAGCTCGGTTCTCGATTTGGACGGAACCTCTCACAAATCTGGAGGAAGGTGAGACCTTGCGAAAGAACCTGAGAAGGATTATGGCTCTAGCCTGCGCCTTGATGATGATGTCTGTTATTTCGCCGGCAGTTTTCGCAGGAGGCGGAAGAGGGGGTGCCCACATTTGGCTGAATGCTGACCCCGGTGAAAGAGCGAGAGGCCCGGGATGGCAGGCCGGAGGATGGGTAACCTACTGCGATTTTGGTCCCGATGTGGTGTGCGAGTTCGATCTGATTGTTGAGAACAGGGGGAAAGATAACCTCACAGATTTGAGAATCGCAATGGCTATTCACAACTGGACGACCTCAGATGACTTCGTAAGCATAGACATCGAGGGTGAGACCTCGCTTCTCACGGATTTCGGAGATACAGAATACAATCCCTTCGATGAGGGATGGGGAGGAAAGCATCACGTATATGTTGGAACGGATGCAATATGGGACATATACTTCTATGAGCCCGAAGTTCTTCCGAAGAAGAGTACGGTGAGGCTGAATGTCACAGTGACACTCGGTCCTAATCCAGACGACTTCTTTGAGATCCACTTCGATGCATTCGATCCTGTGGCGGACTACAAGTCCCCAGATGGTCACGACTTGACTTTCCTTTCATTGGCTAGGAAGCCAGAAGAGAGGGAGTGGCCAGTAGCAATAATCGAGCCTGAGCATCAGGTGGTAAATGAGGGTGATCTTGTCACGCTTGATGGGTCCTCTTCCTACGACCCAGATGGAACAATAGTCAGCTATGAATGGGATCTCGATGTCGATGTGGATAGTGATGGCGATGGCATTTACGACAATGATGTTGATGCTACGGGTCCGATAGTAACGTTCATCTGGTACGATGATCATAATGTCACTGTAAAACTCACCGTGACAGATGATGATGGACTCACGGACATCGCGTATGGCTACGTAGATGTAATGAACGTGCCTCCCAGCCCAACGATAGAAGGGGCGTATATCGAGGTGACTATTTTCCTTAGGGTCGCCGGAGAGAAATGGCACAATGTGGAACTCTACCTCTACGAGAATTATGACAGGGAGACAGGACAGGGAGATCTGGTCGCCCAAATTGAGGTGGAGAGGTGGCCAGGCGATCCAATGTTGAATCCAAGTGTGGGCGATCAGGGCTTTACAGTCCGCTTGAGCCTGGATTCTTCGGTCAACTACACAGCTGTAGTCACCTACGACCCATATGAGGACATAAATGATGCCATAATGGGCGATCAGCCCATAAACGGTCAGCTCTGGGGCGACAATCCGGTCTGGATAATCCTCAACTTCACAGATGGTGGGGAGTGCAGGCTATTCCACAACTTCAACGTGATTCAGTCCCTCATCAGGGACCGCGAGCATTTCATATTCGTGGAGCCGTGGATTGTCAACATAAGTGTAGGGGCGCTTGTCGGAGCACCTCTGACTTTCGTGGGAACAGCAACAGACCCAGGAACTGATGATTTGACATTCACTTGGGACTGGGGAGATGGCACTACCACAACGACCACCTACTACTATGATCCCTCCAGAGTCCCGCCGGACGATCCTTATCCGAGCCCCTACGAGCCCTATTTTGGTGGAACGACTCCTCCGCTGACGGTTGAGGATACTCAGACGCACTCCTACAGCGCACCCGGAACCTATGTGGTCACTCTCACAGTAACTGACGATGATGGTGGCTCAAGCTCCGTCACGACCACGATTACTGTCGGGGAAGGAGATATCTGTCCCAAAGGAGGAGGAGGGGGAGGCAGAAATGCCAACATTGAAGAGTTGGCTCTGCTCCAGATAACAGCTTGGGAATACAACATCAACAGTGGAACGGTAGGTTCTGACGATGTTGTAACCTTCCCCGACGGCACTCCGATGACCGCTTCGGAGGCGCTGGATTACTTGATAGACCTCTATAACAACGGAGAATACCAGACCGCGATAGACATAGCCGATCATCTGAACAGCGGATACGGATACACTATAGGTTACTGGGGACTGGTTCCTGGAAACGGTGGCGCAAATAGACGCAGTCCGTGAGTACCGCCATCTCTTTCCATTTCTGCAAACGGATAAATAGTATACACTATGGTCTTGGTCCGATGGGAAGTCGCGCTACCGTCGCTATCCTAGCCATGCTTATTCTGAGTACGCTTGCCGGCATTAGTGTGAAGGCACCCGTCACCGTGAATGAAATCGTAACTATAGTCTATGATTACGTGAACGGCTCAAAGGCCGTTGCTGGTGCGCTTTTGAATTTCACGGGACCATCATCCCAACTTGATGTCGTAACCTTTCAATGGTTCAACCCCAACGGTTCGCTTGTGTATGATACGACCTCTCAGCCCGACGATAACGGCTTTGCGAGAAGCAACCTCACTGTCAACCAAACTGGAGAGTGGCGGGTCAACGCCAGCTACGGTGAACCTCCTGACGTCTTCTATCACAACGTCTCATTTCAAGTCCTTGAAGACCACTGGGACTCATCGTTCAGGATTATCAAGCATCCTCTGATAATTGGAGAGGCCGCAACGCTCACTATCGATGCAGGAGCTACAATAGCGTTCGATGCTGGAATGAGGCTCTCCGTTTCAGGAACACTAATCGCTCAAGGGGCATGGAACCAGAGGATAATCTTCACTTCGAACTCCTCTTCACCCGAGAAAGGAGACTGGAATGGTGTATATTTCTATTCTGGAAGTGGGTCGTCCATATTCGATTTTGTGAAGGTGGAGTATGCAGGGAACGGAACCTATGTCGAGAACTCCTCTCCTACAATCGAGAACTGCACTTTCGAGAATAACACGTACGGAATACGGCTCAAAGCATCAACCTCTTTCCTACTCAACAACACGATGAAGAATAACACCAACGGATTCTATTCGTTTGCCTCACAACCAACACTGATTTCAAACACTGCCGTCGATAACAGAGTGGGCTTCTACTCCATGGGAAGTGGAAGGTTCGTGAGCCAGATGAACATCGCTCAGGGAAATGAGCAAACTGGCTTTCATCTTGATTTCACTGTGGTCGAGTCCATGGGCGATACCTCCATGGGGAGTTTGGTGGGGCTAAGACTCTGGTCCTCGACGGGAAGAATCGAAGCCGCGAACATTTCAGCCTCAGACGATGGTGTCTACAGTTATGGGAGTAATGTTGCCTTTTATAACTCTACCGTTAGAGGGTCGCTGAGAGACTTCTTCCTTGATGGGAATTCCTCGTTGGTGGCGGTTAATTCCACCTTCGGCGGGATGGTTTCCGCAGAACCTAGTTGTCCTGCCTGCTATCTCTTCGTAAGAAACTACCTGACGATACGGGCCATTGTGCACGAGACCTCAAATCCCGTTGAAAATGCCGAAGTCAAGATATATGACAACGAGACACTCATCTTTTTCAATTTCACCGACCCTCAAGGATACATCCGTAATATCACGCTTGCTCACGAGACATATGAAAATGGCGTCAGAAGGAACAATGTCACCATGGTACTGGTGGTGCACCCCACTCTCGTTTTCGCTTATCACAACAGAAGCGTTGACATGAACGTTTCTCACGTCGAAATCTTCGAGGGAAGCATCGTGGACACGGATGGAGACGGAGAACCTAACTTCAGCGATTTCGATGATGACAACGATGGCTTGGCGGACGTGACCGAAGAGGCTCTTGGCACCGATCCTCTTTCGGAAGATACCGATGGAGACACAATGCCCGATGGCTGGGAGCATTTCAACGTTCTCGACCCGAAGAATCCAGCAGATGCTGATGAAGATCCGGATGGGGATGGCTTCACAAATCTCGAGGAATATCTGAACGAGACCGATCCGAACAATCCTCACAGCCACCCGCTGGTTGAGGAACAACATGAAGAGGATTTCCTCGATGACCTCATACTCTACTCTGCAATCATTCTCATAGTCACTGCCCTAATCATCATCTCGATGATTCTTGTGAAGCGCAGGACGAAGAACTAGTTTCTCGGTCAAAAGTTTATTAATGTCCAGGTCGCCTTTACGCTTCGTGCTTCTCAGAATGATTCGACCCCATGGGGAAACTGTTGAGTACGAACAAGAGCTCATTGAAGACAGAGGCAACCTCGTGATAAGCAGGTTCACATTCAATGACCTGAAGGAGGCTCTCGTCATAGAAGGTATAGGAGTTCTCGACAATGGCTATCAGGCTGTACTGTTCGAGTTCTTCGATCCCCCGCTTGAAATCATGAAGATCTACGACAGGAAAGGAAACTTCACGGGCTACTACTGCAACGTCAACACCAAGCCTTCCCGTTTCGAATGCGGGTATGAGATAGTTGATCTATACATAGACATCTTCGTTCTCCCGGACATGCGATACCAGATTCTCGATAACGAGGAATTTGAAACTGCAGTTAGAAAGGGATGGATAAGTAGCAATCAAGAGAGTCTAGCCAGGGCAACGGTGGACAGGATTGCCAAGGACATCGAGGCGGGGGACTTCCCGCCAGAAGTTGTCAGAGACTTCCAGGCCTAGATCTCTATCAGGTCCCGCTCGGCGCTAGTGAGAACCTCACATCCGTCTTTCGTTACGACAACGTCGTCCTCTATTCTGACCCCCCCATATCCATGGACATAAATCCCGGGTTCGACAGTGAAGACCATCCCTTTCTCAAGCTTCAAGTCTGAGTTGGGACCTAGGCCCATTCCGTCGTGGACGGATAGGCCAATGCTGTGTCCTATGCCGTGAGTGAACTTCCCCTTGTACATGGTTTTCTCTATCATCCTCGCGGCGGCTTTGTGGATCGATTTGGCAGTGACTCCTGGCTTTAATCTTCTCAGCGCTGCTCTCTGAGCTTTGAGAACGATTTCATGCATATCTTTCTGCTTCTTCTTGGCCTTTCCAAGAACATAAGTTCTAGTTATGTCGGAGACATATTTTCTGTAGCGAGCGCCGAAATCCAGCAAAACCAGGTCCCGATTCTCAAGGGTTCTGTTAGCGGCAGTGTAGTGAGCCTCCGCCGAATTGGGTCCTGAGGCTGGTATCGTCTCAAAGGCAGGCTGAGAAGCACCTTTTCTCTGCATCAGGTAGTTTATCCGCGCTGCAAGTTCATACTCCTTGACTCCGACATCGATGAAAGGAATTATCTCGTTGGCAACCTCAGATGAGATTCTGCAGGCCCTCCTTATCGCTGCAATCTCCTTCCTGTCCTTCACGACCCTGGCTTTCATTACCGCCTTGGAGACATCCACGAACTCCGCTTTTGGTGCAATCTTCTTGAGGAACAGGAAGTTCCTATAGGTGAGTTCTGCGGAGTTCACTCCCACTTTCTTGCAACCTCGCAGAGTAGCTTTGAGCATCTTCTCCCTCTCTTGATTGCTCTTGAATATCTTTACTGGAAAGTCCGCCCTCCTTGCGCTTTCCCGTTCAAGAAGAGATGTTACTAGTCTTATCGACCTATCTGGGTATAGGAAAACACCGCTTCCCTCAAACAGTCCCGATGTAAAGCCAGTAACGTAGAAAAAGGTCATGTCGAGCAAGGGTTCAGTTCCGTTAATTAACACTATACAGTCCAAATCCTTCTCGGCGTGTCTAAATATCTTCCTTATTCTCGATTTAGTCATGGTTGGTAATACCTCACAGCCTAAATCATATTTGCTAGTAAGTCATCATCCCTAGATGAGCATGGGAAGAAGAAGGAAGAAGGGCCTCGAGAGAAAAATAGCGCTTGAGAGGATACACATACTGTTCGAGCTAGCTGAAAAAGAGGCCCTCAAGGGCAATATGAGGAGGTCAAACAGATACGTTCAGCTAGCAAGGCGAATAGGTATGAGGTACAACACATCACTTCCCTCAGGTCTGAAAAGAAGATTCTGCCGCAGATGTGGAATGTTCTTGCTTCCGTCAATAAGCAGCAGGGTAAGGCTTCGAAGCTCGAGGATCACGATAACCTGCGAGGAATGTAGTTACGTAATGAGGATGCCCTACCTCAAAGAGAAGTCTAGTAAGCAGTAGTCATATCTATTTTTCCTGCACGTCTTGCCAGGTAGTCACCGAGCTTGAATATGAGTATGGATAGGAAGTAGAAAAAGAGAGCTGAAGCTGCCAAAAGCATGACTAGCCAGAAGTTTGGAATACCCTCCATTCCCGTACCTAGAGGGAGATCCTGAAACCCTGGAAGGAGCGCCCTTCTCATCGCTTCCAGCCAATATGTCACTGGAATGGCAAAACCGAGAGACTGGCCCCACGTGGGAAGTTGAGTGAGGGGGAAAACAACGCCGCAGAATACGTAGAAAAGGCCAGCAATACCCTCGTTTATTCCTCCGCTGTGCTTTGCAGTTAGGAACGTAATCCCTGCAAGGGCGATTCCTATGGAAACCAGGCATGCCATTCCCACAGTCAAACAGAGAGCGAGAAGCCCCCAGTCCATCGTGACTGCGTCGACGGGTATGCCCAAAACAAAGACTCCAAAGAGCAACGTGATTATCACCGCTATCGTCGCGATTAGTATCTTGCTTCCAGCTCGACCTATGATGTAATAAAAGAAGCTGATTGGTGAGATGTATATCAACTTGAGAGTCTGGTAATGCTCCCTGTCCTCGTGAACAACCCAGGTTACCCCAAAGAGCACCTGACCGACGTAGATGAAGAAGGCGTTGCCCAGGTAGATGTACGCGAAGGCTTCCCCCTGGATGCCAACACCGCCCAGGATGACGATATACATGAGAACAAGAATCAGAGCCGCAGAGACGGGCTTCGCCACCGAGTATATCATGAAGAGGAAGGGATCTGTCCAGTTGGCCTCCATCTGCCAACCGAGCCAGCCGGCCCCGTAAAGGGTCCTCAGATTCTCCTTCATTGCCATCTCATCGTCAACCTCCCGTGTTTTCGGCCCAGATTCTCCATGTAGTGAAGAGCGTGTCTCGCAAAGAACAGAAAGAGCACGGACAGAGCAAGGAGAATAACCATCTCCCATTCGACCGGAAGGAAGCCGTGAATGGCTGCCGTCTCAGTGAACATCAGCTGCCTGAGTGCATCAAGCCCGAGGGTGATGGGAATGATTGATGCGGACACTGCTACGATAGCACCGAGATACCTCACTGGGAAATAGAATCCAGAGATGAGGTATATGGGCTCGGTGAGAAGGCTGGACGTGTGCCATGCCTCCCTTCCGTAAAGCATGTATAGCGAGGCGAAGAGCATCCCCATTCCGTAGAGAGCTACTAGAGTGAGGAAGAACACGAGGAGTAGATAGATGGGCGGGCCTACCGAGAAGACAACACCGAATATGAACACTCCTATGACAATCGTGGATATCGCTCTCACCGAGGTGTAGAACATCCCCCCGATTGCCATGCCGCCGAGAACCGCCATCCTGGACATTGGAGCGATAAGATAGAGCTGAAGATTGCCTATCTCCTTTTCCCAGTAGAACTGTGCTGCCATGCTCCACAGGACATTCATCCAGTAGGCGGTCATGGCCCCTCCCAGAATCACATAGCCGACGAACTGAGCGATATAGCCCTTCTCGTCTCCTGAGATGGCGATTTGGCCCAGATACTGGTAGACAAATACGTAGGCGGCGACCGTGAGGAGAGGCAGGATTGTATCGAAAAATATCCAGCTGGGCTCTCGGTTGGCTCCCACTATCCTCGGATACGCGCGACCCTTGATGGCCCTCAGGTTGAGCGTTATGAATTCCTTCATTCCAGACCCTTCCCCACCAAGGAGACGAAGACGTCCTCGAGAGTGGGCTCCCTCTTTTCCAGTGCGTGGATCTTGGAGCCTTGACTGACGATTTCAGAGACAATGTCAGCAACTGACGATTCGTCCTCTATTATGAACGTCAGCGACGTTCTGTTCATCTGACCGTCGTGCTTGTAGGAGAAATTCTTGACTCCGTCTATTCCCTTGAGCAGCTCGGGTTCCCTAAGGTAGTCCGCCTCGAATGTGAATGAGGAGGACTTGCTGATCAGCCTCTTAAGGTTCCGAGGCGTATCGCATGCCACAATCCTGCCTTCGTCGATGATTGCCAGCCTGTCGCAGAGTTCATCCGCCTCCATCATATAGTGAGTCGTCAGAAGAACCGTCCTTCCGCTCGTCTTCCTTACCCAGTCGTTGATGTACCTCCTGATGATTCGACTCGCACTTACGTCAAGGCCAAGAGTGGGCTCATCGAGGAAGATTATACTCGGATCTGTCATGAATCCTCTTATAACGTTCGCCTTCTGCCTCTCACCCGTTGATAGCGTCCTGACCTTTGCGTTCCTCTTGTCCCATATGCCGAAGATCTCAAGCATCTCATCAATTCTCTTCTTCGCCACTTTCGAGGGTATCCCGTAGAACTGGGAGAACATCCAGAGGTTCTCGCGGGTCGTTAGAAGTCCATAGCCAGATATCTCGCCGCCTGATACCATGTTGATTAGTCTTCTTATTGGATACGGGTCCTTCTCGACATCGTGGCCAGCGACATAGGCCTTACCAGAAGTGGGAAGAAGAAGCGTGCAGAGGATCTTTATCAGCGTCGTCTTCCCAGCACCGTTAGGTCCAAGAAGACCGAAGAGTTCGCCCTCCTCGATAAGAACGGTCACATCTTTCAGTGCAGTCACGTCACGTTCCATTCCCTTGCTTCCGCTGCGCCTCTTTCGTCTCCGCTTCTTGACGCGGAAGATTCTCGTCAGATCCTTGGTCTCCACAGCGTAGTTCATTGTTGGCCACCAGGGTTTTAGGTGCTTGCTTCACGTTCTTCTCAGCAAGCTATAGGCCTAATAGTGGGAGGTCAGTGAAGGTGGAATGCTTGGCACGGGGGTTTTCCCCGGCAAGCCAAAAAAACTTGTCAGGGACTACACCTCGTAGTGCTTCCTAAACCTTGTGAGGTATCCCGCTATTCTATTTCTCAAGGTTGCCGTACCCACATCTGTCAGCTCCTGCACTTTTTGCTTGTTGTGTTCGAAGTCATCTGTGAACTCGTTAGGGAATCTCTTAATGAGTTCCGTAGCTATCCTCTTTATGTACGTTGGTCGTATGTTTCCCAAACGTTCCACTCCATAGTGATGTCATCTCGGCGTTCCCAGTTGAACGTGGGTATTACTTATAAACATTGCCTTGACATTCAGACCTCAGCTCTAACAGAACACAGAGTTGCTCAGATTCGTTTTCCTGAACATCATTCCACAGTGATTTTTTCTGCGATAGATTCAAATACAAAATCTGTTTACCGCCTTTTTGTAAGAGGGCGCATGATGGAAGAATCACTCTGCAATATAGAGTTCCTGAAGGATGCTTCCACATATCTTGCTCGTGTTCAGAGCGAGTTGGGGGGAGTGAGAGAGTACAGGAGCTCTTCCTTCGAGGAAGTTCTCGAGCAAGTCATTATCGATCTCCAGGAAGAATTCGAGGGCGCGGTGTAGCTAGACGAGTTTTCCCTCCTTCATTATGGTTTCTTCTAAGCCATCTGCATATATCGCAGTAATCGTTGGATACCAGACAAGCCCATCGAGGTGTGTGAAGGATTTCACATCCTCATCGTAGTTCGACCCGATCGCTATGTGACAGGTCCCATAGACCTTTTCGTCTTCCAGCATGTTCCCGACGATTCTGGCCTTCTGGTTGAGCCCTATGCCGAGTTCGCCAAGACATCTCGCTCCTTTGATGTATTCCTCCGACTGTTCCTTTGTCAGAGAGCCCTCCTTCGCCATCTCAACGGCCTTGTCCTCTCCTACGTTGATGGCATTCCCCAGGGCCCTTGCCTCGTCCCCGCCATCAATCTCCGTGATGATGTTGCTCTCAACCTTCACCTTGACTGGGTTGCGAATTATGATCACTCCCTTATGAGCCGCTATGCTTCCATCGTAGACTATGGTTCCCTCAGAGGAGTTTAGCTCGGGGGATATATAGACCTCACCCGCGGGAAGGTTTCCTCCTTTGCCTGGCTCCCTGAAATCCCCGTCGTCCAGGTGAGTTGACCTGTCCCTCACTCCTATCTTTATGTCCGTTCCTCCCCGGGCGGCTATGTGAACTGCATCGGCCCTATCCAGAATGCTTTTCAGCTTCTTGGCCCTTTTCCTGAGTTCATCATAATCGATGGGAACAGTTTCACTGAACATCTCGGCGGTGATGCTGGGAGACCAAAAGGATCTCAGTTTCTTTGTCTTCCAGAGGTATGTGAATATGTGATCGTACTCCTTCTCGTCCTCACATATAGGGTCCTTTATCCTGAACCTGTCTTTCCCGAGTTTGTGGCGGCTTATCGATATCAGAACATCTGGGTTCGATTCTATTGCCTTGATGACGGAGTCCTCGGCAAAGTCGACCTGTGTCTTGGGCTCTTGGAACAAAAGTGAGGTCTTCCCGCCAGAATCCACCGAGGCGTTGAAGACTGCCTCAGATATTCTCCGCACATCATCATCAGGATTCGATACTATGAGAACGCTCTCCCCCTCCTTGACAGCCAAGACCTCTCTTATTGCGACTTCGGCGGCCCGCTTAAGCTCCTTGTCATAGGAAATCGACTCCAGGAATTTCGACATCAGATTCCTCCTAACAGCTTAAATCCCGAAAGAAAAGAAGTTGCGAGGATAAGAACTTGGCGGGAGCCGTACAGCTCAGTCTAGAACCCTTCCTTTCCGCTCAAACTGCTTCTCATACAGACGGACTAGCGTGGAGAATGTATCGATGTCCTCTGGCGACTTATCCTCTCTTATGCGTTTTATCCTGGCAAAGCGCAGCGCAAAACCGGACTCATAATGAGGACTCTTCTGAATCTCGTTGTACGCAACCTCGACGACGACCTCAGGGCGGACATAGACAGTGTATCTGTCTTCCGACGTTCTCAGCGAAAGGAGGCGCTTCGTCATCCACTCGAACTGCTCATCTGTCAAGCCCTTGAACGTCTTTCCTATCATCTCGAACCCGCCGGTTTCTACGTTCCTCACAGCGAGGTGATAGTTGCTAAGCCAGCCCTCTCTTCGTCCAGAGCCCCATTCCGCCGCGACGATGACAAGGTCGATCCTTCTAGCGGGCTTAATCTTGAACCATCTCTTTCCCCTGTGTCCGGGATGGTAGTGGCTATCCAGCGCCTTTGCCATCAAGCCTTCGTGTCCCGCCTCGAGGGCCCTCTCCAAAAAGTGCGTTGCTTCCTCGAGCTTTGACGTAATTTTGCGTTCTGCGAGATAATTGGGTGCAAGCTCGGAAAGACTTCTCCACCTCGATTCATAAGGGTCATCGATCAGCGTCCTTCCATTGAGGTAGAGGATGTCGAAAAGGTAAAGCTTGAGGGGCATTTGCCTTCTCATATCTTCCACATCGTGGACCCTCTTGAACCTCCTCATCAAGTCCTGGAATGGCAGAGGCTTTCCATCATCATCCACTGCAACAACCTCACCGTCTACGAGAAACTCCTCCCCTCGAAGGCTGAGGGCGATTTCTTCTATCTCAGGAAGCGAGGGGGTCACATCCGTGAGCCTGCGAGTGAATATTCTGACCTCTTCCTTCTTGCGATGTATCTGAATCCTGGCGCCATCATACTTGAATTCGAAAGAGGTTCCCGCTGGATGTTCCTTGAAGATATCTTCCAAATTCTCTGCCAGCTCGCCTAGCATCGGCTTCACTGGGCTCAGAACTCTCATTCCAAAGGTCCTCAGACCCGAAGGCCCTGAAGTGAGGGCCGCCTCCGCAACACCACCTATGTCACCGCTGAGCATGTGGGCTTTCCTCACAAGGTCGATACCAGCGCCGGATGCATCTGCGATGGCCTCCAGCATTACACCCTCGCTCACGCCGTGCCTCATCTCCCGGAACAGATTCTTTAGAATTATCTCCCGCTCATCTTTCGTAGCCCGTCCGAATAGGCCTCTTATCAGATTCGTCCTCCTGCTGACGGAATCCCTACCAGAAACACTAGCAATCTCATCAAATGACCGTTGAACATCGAGAATAGTGAGCGGTTTCTCGAACAGGGTGGCCTGCTTCCCAGGACCTAGGGCTTTCTTGATTGTACTCCACCCAACGTGTAGAGTTCTTGCCTCTGCCTCTGGGAATATTCTGCCTATTATGATCAGAACTGCTGGCGAGGTTTCATCTCTCTCCAATGTCATGAGAAACTCTCTTATGATTTTCCTCTTCTCTAATCTCTTTGTCGTGGATCCCAAGGAATTGCAGATCTTGACCAGTTCGGAGAAAGGTGTTTTCACCATATTTGAAATGCCATTCACACTTAAATCTATAGCCTCAGGAGAGGTAGGGTCCGCCTCCTGAACCACCGTTTGGTCAACTCAAGAAGCTCTCAGCTACGAGGGTTCTTTGAGGGCCGCCAAAACATTCCGAATGGCACGAGATCTAACTTCAGTGAAGGACAATATTTATTAGCATCCTATTGGATAGATTTTCTGATGGTTGTTGAGGGATTTCTGAGGCTCCCCCTTCCCACTCTTTTGCCCATAGGTGCTGTCAACTGCTACATTCTTCGAGGAGACAGCACTGCTATGATCGATACTGGCCCAAAGAATGAATACACTCTCGAGTTTCTGAGGAACGAGCTGAAACAAAGAGACATGGACATTTCCTCCATTGACAAGATATTGATCACCCATGGTCATGTTGACCACTTCGGTCTAGCTAGGCAAGTATCAGAAGCATCCGACGCAGAAATACTCGTTCACATGGGGGATGAGAATCTCGTCAAGAATTTCAAGGGAACTTTCGTTGAGAGAAAGGAGCAATTTCAGGAGGAGATGAAAAGGTGTGGAGTTCCAGCGAGGACGGTAGATCTTGTTGAGGATTTCTTCGATTTTCTCTCCAGGATGGCGGATTCCACGAACATATCAGGATACTTGGAGGATGGTCAAGAGATCGATGCGGGAGATTCCACGTTGGAGGTCGTTCACACACCGGGGCATTCGGCTGGCTCGGTGTCATTTCTTTCATCCGATGGCTTTCTTTTCAGCGGGGATACCCTTGCCAGGGACTACACACCGAGCATCATTTGCGCGGGCACAGAAACCCTCTCCGCGGGTCTCGATGAATACTTGAAGAGCCTTGAGAAGCTGAAAGGGATAGATGCAAAGGAGGTCCATCCCGGTCATGGCGGTCCATTTTCTGATAAGAATGAGGCAATCGATGAGTGTCTTGAGACTATGAGAACGAGGGAGGCACGTATCATTCAATCCTTGCAGATTGAAAGCGCCACTCCCTTCGACTTGATGACGAGGGTCTTTGGTCCTCTTCCCATCCATGAGATATTTCCAGGGCTGAGCGAGACGCTCGGCTTCCTTGACAAGCTGCTGGATGAAAGAATAGTGGAGGAAACGCTTGAGGACGATGAGAGGAAATTCTCACTCATATCCTAAGTGCTTCTTGAGGAACTTCATCATCGCATCAGAAAAAGCCTCCCGGTTCCTTCCCAGATGAGTCGCGTGGCCCACTCCCTTGAAAACACCGAGTTCCTCACAAGCTCGTGCATTTTTTCGAATTCCCATACTCTCACATGCACGTCTCTGTCCCCTGTCAGGAATATGACGGGACAACGAGCATCGCTGAGGCCTCCGTTGTAAAAATCGTCGGTTGTCTGATTGAACTCTAGCCACCGCTCAGCCCAAACACGGAGCAATGTCTTCCAATAAGTATCGCCGTGCTGTCTTGAAAAGGATTCGATTTCCTGCTCGGTCAATTCATCAGATCTCAAAAACCTCTCAAACAGAGATGTCGTTTCCCTGAAAGGACAAAAGTGTCCCGCCTCTGCTATGATTGCGGAGACTAACTCGGGTCTCTGAATGGCAAGGTTGAGAGCTATGACTGTCCCGTCACTCCACCCCCAGAAAGCCGCCTTCTCAATGCCTAGTTTGGACATGAACTCGATGAGGTCTTCCACGTGTGTCTGAAAGAAAGGCTCAGCAAACCTCTCGATGTGCGACGATCTTCCATATCCGATTCTGTCAGGTAGAATGAATCTGTACTTGGTGGAAAGAAGCGGAATATACTTCCTGAAATCTCCCATTCCTGTTCCCAAACCAGCATGAAGAGCGATTAGAGGATAGCCCTCCCCATACTCCGAATAGAAAATGCTCCCCGAGGAGATTTGAATGAGTGGCATTACACGCCCTCAAGGAAATCGACGACGCTCTCAGCGAACTTCTCCTTCTCCTCGATGAAGGGCCAGTGTCCACTATTCTCGAAAACCATTATCCTCGCTTCGGAGAGAGCATCATTCATCACCTTTGAGAATTTTGGCGGGCAGATGGGATCATGCTTTCCGGCAATGATTAGAGCAGGACAGGGTATTCCCCCGAGGTCAGAGAGAACATCATATTTGGGTAGGTCTGCTTGCTGATGATATCTTAGATGGTCGGGCGACATCCTCGAGTTTGAAAGGGTTTCCTCGAATTCCCTTCTGAAGGGCTCGAAATCCTTGAAATAGACAGATAAGACAAGTAAGAGATTCCTTCTCATCAGTTCTTCCTTTGTCATTTCCTGTTTGGAAGGTTTTCTCATTTCTTCGTGGATTCTAGCGATCCTCTTGTCTGTCCTCGCAAGATTGTTAAAGTCCTTTTCGAAATCGGTGTTTGCCGCTGTTCCGATGAGGACGAGAGCGGTGAGGTTTTCAGGCCTCCTGACGGCGTATTTGAGCGCAGCAAAGCCACCCGCTGAGTGCCCCATCACTGCCATCTTCTCGAATCCGAGATGCTTCCTCAGCCGTTCCATGTCCGATACGATGGAATCCATGGAGCAATCGGATGGTGAGGTTATCTTCGATGAGCGACCTATGCCCCTGGGATTGAGATAGATCATCGTCAGGTTCTTCTCCAAGGCAGAGAGATAGTGAGCCCACAGGGCATAATCGATTCCCCAGCTTACAGGAGCCAAAAGACATGGGGGACCGCTACCTCTCACTTCGTGCTCAACGCGTCTATCGTCAATCCTCGCAATACTGGAAGTCATCCAGCCACCTCCTTTCCTGGCGGAAAGAGATAAACTCCCGCTTGAATGAATCTTTTTATATTTGTCCTTTCTTATCTTTGTGCGCCGATGGCCAGAATATCCAGAGACCGTTACTACCTCAACATCGCGGCGGACGTTTCAAAGAGAAGCACGTGCACACGCCACAAGATAGGTGCAATCGTCGTGAATGGAGACGAGATAAAGAGCACAGGATATAATGGAAATCCGAGAGGGCTTCCACATTGCGACGAGATAGGTTGCATAAGGGATATAGAGAACATATCCTCTGGGGAGAGGATGGAGGTCTGCACAGGAGTGCATGCCGAGATGAACGCTCTCCTTCAGGCGGGCAAAGGCGCTAAGGGCGGGACGCTATACTCAACTATCATACCCTGCAACACCTGCGCGAAGATGATAATAAATGCGGGAATCAAGAGGGTCGTTTACCTCAATGATTACCCTGAGAAGATGGGGAGAGAGCTTCTCGGGCAGGCGGGTATAACTATCAATAAAGTGGAACTTCCAGAGGAATCCTAGCTCTGGTGAGCCTTTTTTCTCATTATCAGTATGCTCAGAGAGAATGTGAGGATGGCGAATATACAGAGCGCGAGTATGTCCAAGCCTATTTCGAGTGGGCCCCAGCCTCGAATCATCACTGACCTGAGCGCGTCCGCCGCATACGTGAGCGGGATAACATACGATACGGGTCTGATTACGGGTGGCATCGACTCGATCGGCCAGATTACGCCCGCCAGGATGATGGATGGAAGTATGATTAGCGGGATGAACTGAATCGCTTGGAATTCATTCCTCGCTACTGTGGAAAGCATGAAGCCCAGTCCGAGAAGACCAACTGCGTAGAGGACTATCATCAAAAGCGCAAGGGCGATGCTGCCTACTATCTGAATGTCGAAGAGGAGCACTCCAATGGCAATTATCTCCACTGACTGAAAAAGAGCGATTAGACTGAATGCCACTGTGTAGCCCAGAACGATGTCGCTGGGCCTCATTGGTGAAACAAATAGCCTATCGAGTGTTCCATTAGTTCTCTCCCGCACGAAGGATATGATGGTGAGCATAATCGTGATCATGGTCACAACAAGAGCCATTATACCTGGAGCGAAGAAATCAATGAATCGCGCATTCTCTCCATAGACGTAGTGTACATCGAGCACATCGGAAAAAGCCAGGTCAGGATAGATCTCTTCCACATTCTCCATTAATGTTTCAGAGATGGACTGGATAACGGCAACCGCAACTTGAGTGTTTGATCCATCCACACGTATAACCATCCTCGCATCGGAAGTGGAGATGTTCGCAAGGTCAACGGAATACTGCATCTCGCCTACAGGGGGATACTTCTCGGTATTCGTTATCTTCAAGAACTTTCCGACAAGATGTGATGTAAAGTTCTCCGGGAAGTAAATAACGGCCCACGCCTCTCCATCCTCAACTTTCCCGATGGCATCATCAAAATCGTCTGAGTATTGCAGTGAGAGCGTTTTCCTATCAAAGCTATTCACTATCTCCGTCGATATGTTAAGGTTTGGAATGGTAATGTTTCCTATCGGCTCCTTTACAGGAATTGCAGCATCGCCGGTATCATGATTTACAACGATGGTGTTGATGTCTTCGGGTTCCCCCGCAAATGCAAAACCGAAGAGTCCCATGAAAATTATGGGCATTATGAATATCATTCCTAGCGTTCTGCGGTCGTGCAGTAGCCTGAGGAAGATGTTTCGAGCCATCGCTAGTATTCTTCCCATCAGGCTTCACCCCTGGAGAAGGCAAGGAAGGCATCCTCGAGCGTATCGGTACCAGTCTTTTCCATCAACACGTTGGGACGATCCTCAGCAACGAGTTTTCCCTGTCTTAGGAGGCCCACACAAGTGCACCTGAGTGCTTCATCCATGTAGTGAGTTGTGATAATCGTTGTCACTCCTTTCTTGCGCAGATTGTAGAAATATTCCCAGAAGGAGAATCTCAGCTCTGGGTCTATCCCGACAGTTGGTTCGTCGAGGAATAGTACGTTCGGCATGTGAACGAGAGTGCAAGCGAAGGACAGCCTGTGCTTGAGCCCCCCGCTCAGCGTGGATGCCAAAGCGTCCCTCTTGTCGCTAAGGCCCGCGAAATCTACGAGTTCCTCCTCCCTCTCCTCAATCTCCCTCTTGGAAAGCCCGTAGACCTCGCCGAAGAACCTTATGTTGTCATGAACTGTAAGGTCTGGATATATCGCGATCTCCTGGGGCATATAGCCAATCTGAGGAAGAATCTTCGAGTCTGGAACCCTCATCCCGAGAACTCGAACACTTCCCGCATGAGGCTTGAGGAGTCCACATATCAGTTTTATCGTTGTCGTTTTTCCAGAACCGTTTGGACCGATAAGTCCGTATATCTCTCCTCTCTCAAGGACGAGATCGAGATCTTCTACTGCGACAAGGTCGCCATATCTTCGAACTAGGCCTCTCGCTTCTACAACAGGGTCTTCCATCTGAAGGCTGATTGGAATGGTTCTAATTAAAACCTAACCCGTGATATGGAAACACAATCTTCTTCACATCTTTGATAAGGAGCTTGACATCTTTGGAAACATCGGTCTCCTCCATCTCATCGTGCAACTTCCGTGATGGTATTTCACCAGTAACCTCTTTGCATAGAGATATCCAACTTCTCGGAAGCTCATCTGGAAGTTCTATTCCCGCCATCTTGCCAAATATCACTGTCCAGATTCTTGGCACAACCGCCGGATCGTAGCCGCCTCCTCCCACGCCGACCCATTTTCCGCCGCAAATCTCATGCGCAAGATTGTGAACAATCTCACCGATTTCCTCGTATGTCCTTGTGGTCATCATGAGGTGCGTGAGGGGATCGGAGTGATGTGCGTCAGCACCCAACTGAGTGAGTATCAGATCAGGTTTGAAGGATTTCAGAAGGGGAGGGACTATTTCCTTGAAGGCGAAAATGTAGGATGAATCTCTGGTGTATGTTGGAAGAGGGACATTGACGGCGAATCCCTTCCCGTCACCTTCTCCTATTTCCCCCTCAAATCCCGTCCCGGGAAAGAGGTACCTACCACTTTCGTGGAGGGATATTGTTAGAACATCAGGGCTTCCGTAGAAAAGGGCCTGAACACCATCGCCATGATGCGCATCTATGTCCACATAGGCCGCCTTTTTCACTTCACGATCGACAAGGAGTCTTTTTATTGCTATTGCTGGGTCGTTGAATATGCAGAACCCTGATGCCCGAGATCGATAGGCATGGTGAAGCCCACCTGCTGGGCTGAATGCATGATTCACCTTTCCTTGGAGAACAAGGTCGGACGCATGTATCGTTGCACCCGTGTGAACTGCACTGGCATAGTACATGTCCTCGAATATGGGATTGTCTCCCGAACCCAGACCGTAGAGGAATGCGCCATGCTTCGACTTCCCGTCACTGACGTTCTTGACCATCTCAACATAGTCGTTGCCATGAATAAGCTCGATCTGCCCTTGAGTCGCAGCCTCTGGTTCAGATAAAAGAACACCTTCCTTCTCGAATATTCCCATCGCTTTCATCAACTCATAAGTAAGCTTTATCCTGAGCTGATTCATCGGATGGAACGGCCCAAAGTCATATTTCATGAACTCCTCAGAATAAACGAATGCCGTTTTCGCAGTCAAATCATTTCCTCCTCGGAAGAACTTGGATGGCGATTATCTGGTCGATATTTAATCGTTGGCAACTATCGCCACCGTTTTATACCGCAAACCATTTCCCCAAACGAAGGGGAAGAATGAAGCATAGGCTCGATCCTGTTTTCAATCCCAGGTCAATAGCGGTTGTAGGCGCATCTAGGAACCCCGCAAAGGTAGGAGCTCAGATACTGCACAAGCTGATTACATACGGCTTTCAAGGCACTATTTATCCGGTCAATAAAAGGGCGAGGGATGTCCACTCAATAAGAGCCTATTCCTCCGTTCTGGATATCCCGGACGATGTGGATTTAGCGGTCATTGTTGTGCCCTCGGAGTATGTCATTGACGTGATGGAGGAATGCGCCGAGAAAGGGATTCGCGGGGCAGTCGTGATAACAGCTGGATTCAAGGAAATCGGCGGGAAGGGGATCGAGCTTGAACAGGAATTATTGCGATTGATAAGAAAGCACAGAATCGCGACAATAGGACCAAACTGTATGGGGATCATAAACACGAGCCCTGGGATAAAGATGGACGCGACATTCGCGCCCACGTATGCATTGCATGGAAAGACAGCGTTCATGTCCCAGAGCGGTGCTCTCGGTCTTGCAGTCCTCGACCACGCCAAGAAAATAAGCATCGGCTTCTCTAAGTTCGTGAGTTTGGGAAACAAGGCGGATGTCTCTGGCAACGACCTCCTGGAGTATTGGGGGAAGGACCCTGAAACGGATGTCATACTGATGTATATAGAGAGCTTCGGAAATCCCCGCAATTTCGTCCGAATCGCCAGGGAAATAACTCCCAAGAAGCCAGTAATCGCGCTGAAATCGGGACGAACCGAGGCAGGTAAAAGAGCTGCTGTCAGCCACACAGGCTCATTGGCGGGACTAGATGAGGCCACTGACGCTCTATTTGAGCAATGTGGTGTCATTCGCGTTGGGTCCATAGAGGAGCTTTTCGACCTTGCTACGGCCTTCTCCATGCAACCGCCCCCTCAAGGACGGAACGTTGGCATAGTGACCAATGCAGGCGGTCCGGCCATCATGGCAACGGACGCCCTAGTGAGCGTCGGGCTTGATGTTCCGAGGCTGAGAGAGAAGACTCAGGAGAAGCTCAGAGCGGCCCTGATTGATGAGGCGATAACTGCCAATCCCGTCGATATGACGGCGCACGGCGATCCGAAGGGTTACGAAGTCGCCATTCGTGCGGTGCTGAATGATTCGAGAATAGATTCCTGCCTCGTGATATTCGTACCGCCGGCGATGGTAGATGAGCTAGAGGTTGCGAATACCATACTCAAGGTGGCACGGAGGCACAAGAAGAAAACGATATTGTCCTGCTTCCTCGGAAGCACGGAAGAATCACCGGGATTCGCAAAGCTTACGACGAGTGGCGTCCCTGCATATCTCTTTCCTGAATCTGCAGCAAAGGCACTGACATCGATGTACGCCTACGGCAAATTCTTGCAGAGAGAAAAGGGGACTGTGAAGGAGTTCAAGGTGAACCGCAAGAAAGTAGCAAAGATATTTGACGCGTGCAGGGAGGATAACAGGTATAGGCTCAATGAAGTCGAGGTTCTCGAAGTTCTTGAAACCTATGGCTTCTCCCTCGCCAAGTATGGAGTGGCAAAGGACCTGAACGAGGCGAAAAAGATTGCAGATGAAATTGGATATCCCGTGGTTCTGAAGGCGATGTCCCCGCAGATAGTCCACAAATCTGACTTCGGCGGGATTGCCCTGGACGTCGAGGATGAGGGAGAGCTCAAACGCAAGCTTAGGACGATCACGAGAAGAATAAGGAGGTCGGAGTTCTCCATCTCGGGCTATCTCATACAAGAATACGTTACTGGGGGGAAGGAGGTAATCATAGGAATGAAGAATGACCCCAAGTTTGGCCCTCTAGTAATGTTCGGTCTGGGAGGGATATATGTCGAGATATTGAAAGACGTGGCCTTCAGGCTAACTCCTCTGACGGACGCTGACGCTGACAGAATGATCAAGTCCATAAAGGGATATCCGCTTCTAACTGGGGTGAGGGGAGAGAAGCCCTCCGATATGAAGGTCATCATCGATCATCTCCAGCGAGTTTCTCAGGTCGTAAATGATTTCTACAGAATCGAGGAACTCGACATCAATCCCATGATAGTCTTTGGGAAGGGAAAGGGCGCGAAGATAGTTGACGCAAGAATGGTGATAGGGGAGAGGAGGACATCTAGAAGACGTGAGTTGCAAGGTAGTAGTAGATTAGGTAAACACCCACGATTACGAGGACAACAGCACTTATCTTCTTTATGATTCCAGTGTATTGGATTAGTTTCTTCACGCTCTCCTGGCCGAACGCAGAGACAGAGAGTGTAATGACCACCATCAGAAGTACTATCATGAAGGAAAAGATGAAAAGAATGAGGAGGCTTTCCGCGGGTCCTCCCGATATAGAGGAGTGTGCGAGTAATGCAATGAAAAGCGGTGCGGTACATGCTGCTGCCGCCGCTCCGTATCCAACTCCGTAACCGAAGAGTTTTGGATAATAACCACCCGTCTCAATGCTCCCCTTGAATATTGCCTTCTTTAGTCTGCCAAATGGCCTTACCAGGGCGTGGTACTGGATATTAGTGAACATCAACAAGCCCAGAACTATCAGGATAGCACCAACAATTGGACCTAGAATAGGTGTATACTCCTCCACATTCGCGGCCGTTCCTACCGCAATCCAAGCGAGTCCTATCGCGACGAAAACAAGGATAATTCCCATACCAGCCAAAAGACCGCTTCCTAGAACTCTGAGGGTGCTCTTCTTCTTTTGCTCCGCTTCAGAGGACAAATAGTATGCCACAAACCCTGGAAGCATGGGAAAGGAGCAGGCTGAGAAGAATGTTGCCAATCCAGCGAAAGCGGCGAGAACAATCCCGCCTACCGCCTGAATTCCTATGGCCTGGGATCTTCCCGCCAGAGCGTTATCAACCTTATCCCGGATGTTCTTCGCAGGAGCATAAGCATCCGTGATTACGTTGACTGCGTAGCCCTCCTTGTCTATTACCACCAAAGTCGGAAGAGAACCCACGGCATAATCGTTCACAAGACCACCAGGGTCCATAGCCATCCGCCAAGGGATTTCCTCATCTTCCTTGTATGTCCTAAGAGCGTTGAGGTTATCAGCGACACTTACATCGATGGATATTATCTCAAGCTCGGACTCATCGTACATGAGGTGAACTCCCTTCTTGAGCGTCTCTGCGATAATCTCGCATCCTCCGCAGCTGATAGACATGAAATCGAGGATCACGACCTTGCCACGGAAGTCAGAGAGATTGAATGTGTTGTTATCGGTATCGAGGGCTTGAAAGCTCTTCGCAAGCTCGATTTTGCTGGGTCGAGTAAGAAAGAAAAGCGCTCCATAGACGAGGGAGAGAATAATAACAAAAACGACTCCCAGAACGGCAACTCTGCTCATTTCCAAGCCTTTTTTCTTCCTCCATATTACGATGCCCAGAAGAGCCAGGATGATACCGATGAGAAAACCTTCAACCAGGAGAAATTCGAGCGTAACTAGAGGGGGGGCAGGTTTCTCAGGAAGGGTTGCACCTACATATGTGATGTTAAAATACTTGCCCACATCTGGGTAATAGTCTCTCTCACCGGTATTGTCCTCGACTGTGATATTGTAGCCTACGATCGTGCCATTGACGATGTCTTGGTCTCCCCCTATCTTCCCCCAATAAGTGTCGTTTCCTCCGTAGGTCATTTCGATAGGTGTGCACGAATCTGTATCGAAGTTACACCAAGTCAGTAGTGCAAAGCTAATGTTCGAAGAATCCAAGACTCTCACCGTTACGTTGACCTCTTCTCCAGGGATTGGTGTTTCTGGTGAGTGTGAGACCTCAAGAATCAGGTCTCCCCTTACGGGAAGAGAAGAGAGAATCAAAGCCGCAATCAAGAGCAACGATAATCCTGTGAGATGATGAGTCCGAATTGCGATCGCTATCACCGTCCTGCTGGCTTACATCGATAGACATTCCCCTTTAAACATTTTTGGTTTCTTTCAGTGAGCTCAGGCCTCTCAGATACATTATATCCTTGAATGTTCCTGAAAATCTTTGTTTGCTCACCGGAACTGACTCGAAAGGGAGACAGGTATTACTGAAGCGAGGTACCAAAATTCCTTATGTATCACCATGCATTGACATTAGCGATGAAGACTAAGCTGTTCTTCACTCCCCACGGTTGTCTCCAGATGTTCGAGAGCGGCGAAGGTCTCTATGAGATAC
>JBHIFI010000025.1:0-28362 GCA_046761005.1 Thermoplasmata archaeon | reverse complement strand
TCCAGATATCGTCATGGACCTATTGGAAAATCTAAAATAGCCGCCCACGGTTTAGAACAAATCGATTTCTCATTCCGACGGAAGGAGCCTGATGGCGCTCAGAATATTCGATAGTAAGAGCCACTCCCTAAGGGTGTTCCATCCCGCAAAACCAGGGATAGTAAGAATGTATGTTTGTGGTCCCACTGTCTACGATGATACTCATATCGGACACGCGAGGTCCTACGTCTCCTTCGATGTCATGAGAAGATACCTGGAGTATAAGGGCCATCAGGTTAGGATTGTAATCAACATAACAGACTTGGACGATGTCATAGATGCCAAAGCGAGCAGATTGGGAGAGAAGCCAGAAAGCATCGCAGAGCGCTACGAAAAGAGATTTCTTGAGGATATCCAGATGCTCAACGTAAAGCCCTCGCATGCCAATCCAAGGGTCTCAGAGAACGTTCCCTCTATGATAGACATCATCGAGGAGCTTAATGAAAAGGGATACATCTACGAAGTGGATGGCAACCATTACTTCAGAGTCGATCTACCAGGTGGATACGGTCAGCTCACCCATAAACCTTTAGAGGATCTCCTTGCAGACGATGCCAAAATCGGGAGCCGAGAAAACCCTTTCGACTTCCTAATCTGGAAAAGAAGCAAGGAAGGAATGAAGAAATGGGACTCTTCTCTTGGCCCGGGCACACCAGGATGGCACATCCAGTGCTATTCAATTATGCGGAACTCACTCGGTGATGAGATTGACATTCACGGAGGCGGCGAAGACCTCAAGTTCCCCCACCATGAGAGCAATATTCTACTTTCCCTGGCCCACCAGGATAGAGATACAGTGAACTATCATGTCCACAACGGATTCTTGACACTGGGAAAGGAAAAAATGTCGAAATCCCTTGGGAATTTTGTTCCGCTGAGAGACATATTCAGACGGTTCAGCGGCTCTGCCGTCCGCTTCTACCTCCTACGCTCGCATTACAGGGAAGCAATTGACTATGATGAAGAGGATATCGAGAAAGCGCAGAAGGACCTTGACATGATTCTTGATCTTGCCGAGGAACTGAAGAAAATTCAAAGAAGTGGAGAGCCGCGAGAATCCGTGGAACAGAGTATTGCCTCTCTCAAAAGGAGATTCATAGATTCGATGGATGATGATTTTGACACCTCCAAGGCGGTCTTGACCCTCCTTGAGCTTGTCGATTGGATAGCGCCCCTACTTCCCGAGCTGAGAGCAAGCGAGGCAAGGCTAGCGTTGAATTTCCTCGAAGAAGCAGACACGATTCTCGGTCTTACTGGGACAGACTGAAACCTATTTAAACGAAGATAACATTAGTGCGGAGGCAAGGTGTTGGGTTGGTAGAGTTCAAGGCCATTATCGCAGACCCAAAATCAGGGAAAAGCTACTCCACAATGATAGGAGGACACCAGGCAAACTCCCTTATTGGGAAGAAGATTGGAGATGAGATAGACGGAATTTTCGTCGACCTTCCCGGGTATAAACTCAGGATCACGGGTGGGTCCGACAAGACTGGGACACCAATGAGGAGAGATATCCCGGGTGCGAGGAAGAAGAGAGTTCTCGTCACAAGAGGTGTCGGTTTCAATCCAAAGGATAAGGGCGTAAGAAAGAGGAAGACATTCCGAGGAAATGCAATTTCCCCGGAGATATCACAGCTCAACCTTCGCGTTACGAAAAGGGGTCCCCGATCGATTGAGGACAGTTTGAAGGCAAAAGAGGCCGCAAAATGAAAGTCCCTGTTCAACCCGAGGCAAACATAGGGATGATTGGTCACGTTGACCATGGAAAGACGACGCTCACGAAGATGCTCACAGGAGAGTGGACCGACAGGCATTCCGAGGAAATCAAGAGGGGGATATCCATTAGACTAGGATATGCAGATACCTCTTTCTACAAATGCCCCGACTGTCCCGAGCCCGAGTGCTACTCCACAGAACCCGAATGCCCTAAGTGCGGCGCAAAGGGAGAGTTTCTTAGAGCGGTCAGCTTCGTAGATTCTCCAGGACACGAGACACTGATGGCCACGATGCTCTCGGGAGCAGCCATAATGGACGGAGCACTTCTTCTCATCGCCGCGAATGAGAAATGTCCTCAGCCGCAGACGAAAGAGCACCTCATGGGCCTGAGTATCACAGGTGTCAAAAATATAGTGATCGTCCAGAATAAGATAGACATCGTCGACGAAGAAAGAAACCGAGAAAACTATGAAGAGATTCAGAACTTCATAGAAGGAACGATAGCTGAGGATTCACCAGTGATACCTCTCTCTGCCCATCATAACGCGAACATCGATGTCCTCATAATGGAAATAGAGCATAGAATACCGACTGCAGAGAGGGATCTTGACAAACCCCCAAAGATGTATGTGGCTAGGTCATTCGACATAAACGTGCCTGGAACTCCCCCAAAAAGGCTTCGAGGTGGAGTCATAGGAGGTTCTCTCATTCAAGGAAAGATAACGGTTGGAGACGAGGTATCCATCACTCCGGGCATTAAGAGGGAGGTTTCTGGAAAAGCCGTGTGGGACCCAATAAAGAGTAAAGTGACTTCCCTCGTTTCAGGCGGAGGGAAGAGAAAGGAGGTTGGTCCGGGGGGACTGATCGCTGTTGGGACCGAGCTCGATCCTGCGCTCGTAAAATCCGACTCCCTGACAGGCAGAGTTGTGGGTGCAGAAGATGCACTTCCTGAGGTCCTGGACAGAATCACCTTGGAAATATTTCTCCTCGAGAGGGTAGTTGGTGCGGCGGAAGAATTGGAGGTTGACAGCATAAAGACCAATGAGCCGCTAATGCTCAATGTGGGAACAGCCACCACTGTGGGAATAGTTACGAGCGCCAGAGAACAAGTCAGTGATATTTCTCTCAAAATCCCTGTTAGTGCGGAAACTGGACAGCGGGTTGCAATATCCCGCAGAATTGGCGGTAGATGGCGCTTGATAGGGTATGGGATTATCCAGTGACGGGAAGGACGAGGATTGATTCTCAAGGCCCCCATTGAATTGGAAAGATTTATCTAATACTGATTGAATGATGAATATAGAGACGGGTAGCGATAAGTCCACTCTTTCAATTGCACGCTGAGACAAAGGGTGTGCTCCAAAATTAGATATCAAAGGTGGCACGCGTCAGGAAGAACCTGAATCACCCTGGATTCGGTAGTAACTGCCTGCCCGTCTCGCCTTCTCACATCCCCGATAAAAAGAAATAGAGTCTTTTCATTTGAAATCTGAGGAAAACTGGATGAAGGTTCTCTTCAGAGACGATAGAAAGGGAAACATCAAGCTACTCATTCAAACATTGGATGACCTGTGGCACCTGTACAACTTGATTGAGAAAGGAGACCTGGTAGTCTCTACTACGTACCGCAGAGATGATCGAAAGACAGACAAAATCAGACCGGAGAGAATGGAGAAGAGGAAGATTCGGCTTGGTATTCGTGTGCGAAAGATAGAGTTTCACGACTTCGCAGACAGGCTCAGGATACACGGCATCATCGAGAGGGGTTCCGAAGAAATAGGCTCCCATCACACTTTGAACATTTCTGTCAGGGATGATGTCAGCATAGTGAAGGATTGGAAGGACTCGCAACTCAGAAGGATAGAAGAGGCCGTTACATCCACCCGCCAACCCCTCATCACATTCGTATCAATGGACGACGAATCCGCTCTCCTGGCCCAGATGCACCAGTACGCTATTAGGGAGGTAGCTACGATAAGAGGTCCAGGATCTGGGAAGCAGTTCAAGAGTTCAGAGACCAAGGAAGAGTATTTTTCCGAAATCCTAAACATGCTGGAGTCAATGGAGCAAACGGGAATCCTCATCCTTCTTGGTCCTGGATTTTCTAGGAAAGATTTTTTCGATTACGGTAAGGCAAAATCCCCCCAGATCTTTCGAAAGTGCTATTCCATAGTCACAGGATCGACTGGAATGGCTGGAATACAAGAAGCACTCAAGCGCGGTATGGGAGAACAGGCGCTTCTCGACAGTAGGGTCGCCACTGAAACAAGGCTTGTTGAGGAGCTACTTTCGGAAATCTCAAAGGAAGGAGCTTGCGCCTACGGAGAGGAGGAAGTTTCTAAGGCGATCGACGTTGGTGCAGTGAGAACCCTCCTCGTAACCGAGGAATCCATAAGAGATAAGCGGAGGGAGGATCTGATGAGACGAGCGGAGAATGCCAAGGGCAAGGTCGTCATAGTAAGTGCCCGACATGAGGCAGGAAAAAAGCTCAAGTCCCTCGGAGGAATTGCTTCCCTTCTCCGATTCAAAATTGAGTGCTAGGCACGCCCGTATGACTCCCCCTTTTTTATGGCGGTAACTATCAAGTGAGCCACTCGAATGGGCTCGGGAAGAGCACCTCTGACGGTTGACTTTCTTATGAGCGTCTTCAGTTTGTCAAAATCCATTCCCACGTACTGCGCATAGAGGGGTTTGTGTCGTGTCTCGACTGTCTTTATTTCGTTTTCTATAATAAGCTCATATCTCTTCTTCCAATCCTTGAACTTCTTCTTGAGCGCGGTTTCTATCGATCCCAAATCCGGTCGCTTTCTGGTAATACTGGCAACCGGGATTTCGATAGACTCATTCAGCTTTTTGATATCTACGATGTTGAAGCCGCCAAGAGCTATTCCGTCAAGTAGGACTATCGAGATGTTCTCCCGATATCTTGATTTCTGAATCATCCTCTCAATCTGTTCCGTGGAGTCCCAGCCGTCGACCTCAATCTTGGATTTCATTACTGCCTCTATATAGTTCGGCGCTCGAATGAGCGCGCCGACTATTTCGGTATTCTTATCCTCAAAGCTGAATGGTGAGTCGTCAATTCCGAGGATTCTGATGTGCTCTTTCATCCTACCACAGCTCGAGATGACCTGTTACCTGGTCGATTATGGAATTGGGTGCAGGACCCATTCCGAGGCAGGTAGGAGTGCCTGGAGGCAACTCCGTCAAACCAGCATCCTCGATGAGAGCGACGGTAATCTTCAGTTGTTTCGACTTCTTCTCAAGGTCATCCAGCTCTTCGAGGTCCCTGGCTCTTAACACGACTTTTTTCTGTCCCTCTTTCATCCATCGGAGGAACCATCTCTTGTTCTTCTTTCGACACCTAATAGCACATTTCACTGCAGCATGGGCGACCTGCACCGCCATCTTCCCGCTGGAGAGTCGTAGGTCATTTCTAACCGCAATAACGAGCTTGTATTCCATCAATCACCTCAGAAAAGCTCCCGGGCCCTCTCTTCCTCTATCCTCTTCAGCTTGGTGTCCACCTCTCTGAGCTCTCTCATAGCTCTATCCTTCTTCTTCAGGTAATTCTCTCTGATTTTTCCGGTCGTCTGCCTTATCCTTTTCTCAAAATCCCTTATCGCAATTCTCAACTCCTCCCGTCTCTTCGCGAGACTCCTCAGTTCTTCAATCACTTCCCTTTCCTCTTTGAAATCAATCAGAACAGACTGAGGTTCACGCTTTGGATGCCTAAGCAGACCAGGATGCAGTTTCCCCAAGAAGGGGTAGGCACCCCTCAACCACCCAACGAAGAAGAGGAGGACTGATAGCGCCACGAGAATCGTCCAGATATATGCGGAAGTGACGAATCCTTTGCCCGGTTCCGGCTCTATGCCAAAATCCTGGGTCAAAGAGTTAAGCACGAATCCTACGATTACTACGACTACAACGCTCATTACTATCCCGAGAGTGATTCTGAAAAGAACATCATACTCCCTATCCAGTTCGCCCTTCCTCGGAAACATAGCGTTGACTAGAAGAAAACCAGGCAGGAAGAATATGAATAGAGCAGCAAGAATCACTTCAATCATCCTTTCTTGAAAGACGGGTAAGCCTATTTAAAATTTGGCAACTGAGACCGATAGTCTGGCATAGATTCTCACACTGACAGATAATATAGAATTTGATAACCGTAGCAACACTTTTATGACCGTTTTCCAAGATTCTCTATTCCTACTCATCTCCACAAGCTGAGGTCATCTGGATGAGAGATCACGAGAATCTTATCAGTAATGTTCCAGAGAAATTCGCACTTCTGCTTACGGGTCCCCCAGGCGTCGGGAAAATGGAATTCTGCCTGGAACTTTCCAGATATTACATAGAAAAGGACGAGAACGTAATATTCGTAACAGTGGACGCCCACCCCCAATCCATTAGGCAAAGGGCTACAGATTTCGGTCTCATCATCGAGCGAGTAGAGGGCACTCAATTCGTCTTTGTTGACTGCTACTCTGCAATAGTGGGTCAGGAGGCCATGGAAACCCCCACGAGGAGTATTCTGTATGTGAATAGCCTCTCGAACATAGAGCAGATAGGTATGAACATAATGAGAGCCTCTGATTGGTTAGGTTCTCAAACAAAAGTGATCTTCTACTCGGTTTCCCCTCTGTTCCTACATAATTCGATGCAATCCATGGCGAAGTTCTTTCAAATCGTCTCCTCCACTATTCGAACGAAATACGGTTTCATTCTTTTCGTAGTACACGAAGGTGTCCACGATGAATCGACTTCCAATACCCTTAAGATGCTTGTGGATGGCGTCATGGAGATGAGGTTTGAAGAGGACCTGAAAAGAGAGATTAGGGTTCACCATATGAGAGGCCTTTCGGTCGATACAAAATGGATTCCCTTCGAAATAGAAGCTGGCGAACTGGTCTTGGACTCGGAGAGCAAGAGAATTGAGCAACGATTGACTGAGGTGAGGATGGATGACTCTGCCTAACTCATCGGAAGTCCATCTGGAAAATAGAATCGCAACGGGCATATCTGCGATAGATGGTGTTTTTGGCGGAGGTCTGCCCTCTCCTGGCTCCATCCTCCTTTTCAGCCAAACTGTATCAGAAAAAAGACTATTGGCACACCTCTTCACCGTGAAAGGTTTGCAGAGGGGAGAGAGATGCCTGTACATAGATTTCTACCGATCCCCTCAGCTTGCTCGGAGGGATTTTCAGAGGTACAAGAATGTTGATGTAAGCAAACTGACAGTCATAGATGCGGTGTCTTCTCAGCTCATTCTTCCCACGGAAGAGAAGTACTTCATCAAGAATGTCAATGACCTTGGGGAGATTGAGGAGGTTGTCTCCAGGGCAATAGATGATACCTCTCCCCAAAGGGTCGTCCTGGACTCCCTCGAATTCCTAGCGGACAAGTTCCCAAAAGAGAAGGTCACTGAGTTCATAGAGAACGTCGGCGACCTAATACAAAAGCAAAACGCTGTGATAATGCTCCTCTTCTTCAACCTTCTCTACGACACCACCAGATTCTCAGAGCTAAGGAGGTCAGTGGACATCTTGTTGGAGTTCAAACAGGACAGAGTGGAGGGCCTCTCAAAGAACTTCATAAGAGTTCACAAGTACCCAGGTTCACGCACACAAACAACGGAGTGGATTCCGGTTAGCTTTGATGAGGCCGTTCAGGACTTGAATTACGTCCCCAGACTCCTCATCACAGGACCCAAGAGCTCAGGAAAAACGGCAGTTGTCGAGTTTCTGAATCCTCACTATCTTGAGGTGAGCGGCGGGCGCAAAGTTGGAGGCCTCACGCCGAGAAGAGTGGAAATCTCTAACATTGAAGCCGAAATCTTCGGAGAACCGACAGAGGAGCGGTTTAAGACGATGACAAAACTCTTTGTAAGGGAGTTGGATGGTATTCTTTTTGTCCTAGACGCAACAGATAGGGAGAAAATGACAAAGGCCTCTCACGTATTACGCTTAATCGGCGGGGAAATTCCAATCATCGTTCTTGCCAACAAATCCGATCTGCCTGATTCTCTAACCCCAGAGGAGATTAGGAAGGTGATGAGGCTCCCGCGAAGTATAGAGGTCATGCCAACGATAGCAACAACGGGTGAGGGTGTTTGGGAGGCTATGTGGCTTCTTCTCATGAAAGTCTTCGGTGAGAAGGCATTGTGGGTCTGAACTAGGATCCTGCGTCTGGAGATTCTTCTTTCTTGTTCAAAACATTCTCGATGATGTGTCTCTCAGCAAGTTCAAAAAACGCCTTTTCCACATTCATTCCAGTCTTGGCGCTGGTCAGATCATAGCCAGAACTGTATTTCTTCCCGAAGCTGGCGATATCGTCCTCTTCCATTTCCCGTTGGTGCTTGAGATCCCATTTATTTCCCAGTAATTGGATTGGTATCCTTCCCGTGACCTTGTAGACGGATTCAATCCAGTAGGTAAGATTATCAAGAGTTTCTCTCCTTGTGATGTCACAGACTGCCAAAATTGCCCTGGCGCCATGGAAGTAAGCCTCATTGAGGAGCTCCCGGAAGCCTTTCTGTCCCATTATGTCCCAGATTACCATGTCTATTTGGATTGTCCCTTTTCCGCCAGGGTTTTTTGTCGAAAACTGCTTCTTGAGTATCTGCGTACCTATAGTGGGCACATAGGCGGACCTGAAGCGATTGTGAACGAATCTCTCTGCCAAACTTGTCTTTCCCACAGCGAAGTCGCCAATAAAACATACCTTCATTTTGAATGGCCCCTTCAGTTCTTGGGAGATGGTATCTGCCATCACTTTATTTCCACTACAAATTCATTAAAAACTATTTCTCTGCTATTATCATGCCTGATACCCAATCCCCTCATCAAAGAAAGCGGGAAATATGGTATCCTCCTTCAGGATGATTATGAGAACCCTATTTGGCTATTGGGGGAAATTAGCTAGGGTCAACCTATCTCAACTATATGTTCTCTATGAAAAGATCCCCAATGAGATTATTGAGAAATTCCTAGGGGCAAAAGGAATGGCTGCCTACTACATTTGCACAGAGCTTGAGCCTGGAATCGATCCCTTGTCCCCCAAGAACAAGATAGCTATCGCGGTCGGCCCATACCAAGGGACCATTGTTCCCAGCTCTGGGAGGTTTTGCACTGCTACGAAGTCTCCCTTGACTGGGATCTATCTTGACACCTACGCAGGTGGTAACTTCGGTCATGCACTGAAGAAATCAGGCTTCGACATCCTAATCATTGAAGGTTCTTCGGAGAATCCTGTCTATGTCATCATCAATGGTGGAAAAGCACAGGTGATGGATGCCACTGAGCTCTGGGGTCTCGATACTAGCGAGACTGAGAGGAATCTCAAGTCGTTGGAAGGCGAGAATGCTCACTGCGTTTCCATAGGTCCAGCGGGTGAGAATCTTGTGCTGATTTCCTGCCTACTAAGTGATTCGAGGCGTGCTTCTGGAAGGGGCGGTTGTGGGGCTGTTTTCGGCTCAAAGAATCTTAAAGCGGTTGTTGCAAAGGGAGATCTCGAGGTTCCCATACATAATGCAGAGGAGTTGAGAGATATTGTCAAAGAGTTCAATTACAATGTGAGAAGCGAGAAAGAGGAGGGCAAATGGTTCTACAAACATGGGACATCTGGAATACTGGAGAGTGCCAATGAGAGAGATAGGCTCCCGACGAGAAACTACCAGCAGGCGGAGTTCGAACACGCTTCGAGAATCTCGGGAGAAGCAATATATGAGAAATATGAGGTCAAACTCATCCCCTGCTGTCCGTGCCCCATAGCATGTCCAGCAACTCTCAAAGGAAAAGGGGACAGACCCGAATACGAGACACTCGCAATGCTGGGATCTAACACCGGGAACGGGGATTTGGACGCGATTGTCGAAGCCAATATGCTCTGCAATCACCTCGGGCTTGACACCATATCCACTGGAGGAGTACTGGGATTTGCAATGGAATGTAGCCAAAAGGGGATACTCAAAGAGAAAATAGAGTTCGGCGACCCCAATGAAATGAAGGAACTTATTCGCAAGATAGCATACAAAGAAGGAATAGGAGAGTTGCTCGCGCAAGGCGTCAGACGAGCATCGGAGATTCTAGGCGAAGATGCAATCCGAATAGCAATCCAAGTGAAAGGTCTCGAAATTCCCGCCTGGGACCCTCGCGGAAAGCTGGGACATGGGCTTGCCTACATGACAGCCGATATAGGCGGCTCCCATCTTCGGGATTTCTACTCAACAAAGGAAATACCCAACGTTAGTGCATCGGAGGTCGTGGAGAAAATCATAGAAGGCCAGAATTTCACAGTCGAACGCGATAACTACATAATCTGCGCCTTTGCAACGGAGACGATGACCTCCCACCTGAGAAGAAGAGCCTTTGAAGCGATAACCGGCGTCCTTCTCACAGAGGAAAGGCTTGAGGAGATATCGGAAAGAGTATGGACTCTGATAAGGTCATTCAATGTTCGGGAAGGAATTACGAGAACTGACGACACGCTTCCAGAAAGATTTCTCAGAGACCCTCTCCCAACTGGCGCGGCCAAAGGTTGCACGGCTTTCGTCTCTGACGAAGACATGAATCTTGTGTTGGATAGATACTATGAATTGAGAGGCTGGGATGACAACGGAATACCGCTACAGGAAACGCTAGAAAGATTGGGCATCGGCGTTTGAACCACTCAAACTGCGAGTTGATGCCGAGCAACTGGGCATAGGGGAGGAAAGAAGCTACTTCGGTGCTGATAGGTGGTAGAAGCATTTTGCCGGGAAATTCGGGCTCTTTTTTTCTCATCCAAATTAGTAGGCATTCACATCTGCTTCGCTGGTTGGGCTATGAGAAAGGAACACTCACATCGTCCCCGATATTATTCTAATGCTTGAATCACTCACGGAACTACACTGATATTGCCGATACTGAAAAAATCCCCGATCTTGTATCGAAACAAGTGGCTTTCGGCAAAAATCCAATATAATCGATAGAACATTGCACTTCAGGTCTCGCCAATACCGCATCTCGCAAATCTGTATGTCCATGCAAAATGACAGATTAGCCTATTGAAGCACTGGTCGTGGTGGTGCATCGTGTATGTAGGTATAGATATTGGAGGGAGAGAAGGTAAGAACACAGAAATAGCACTCCTGCAATGCAAGGGACTGTATCCCGCTCTGGCTGCAATTCATGAAGTCCCTCCACGCGGGGATGACTTTATCGTCCGGTTCCTAATGGAAAGAAAGGACGATATCAGAGGAGTTGGGATAGATTCTCCATTTGAGCTTCCGCCCTGCATAAGATGCAAAGAGGACGAATGTCTGGGCTTCGAGCAGTGTTCGTCCACCGAGGCGAAAAGAATTGTGGATTCTGGCGGGAACCCATATGCGGAGAGGCTGACGGAGATCTATGTTCCCAGGGAACTGGAAGAGGTAAGGCCCATGCAGACCATGGCCCTGGGTCAAATTGTGGCAAGAGCAATATATTTGCTCAAAAGACTGAGAAATGAGAATTTTCCGTCTTCGAAAATCAGAGAGGTGTACCCCAAGGCTTCTCTCTTCGCCTTGAAACGAGTCCTAAGACTATCGCCAGAGGACTTTGACCACGCGGTGAGGAAGTACAAGACAAAGGATGAGGGCAGAAAAGCGAGAGCCTTCATCATCGATTACCTTTCACCTCTCATCGATTTCTCCTCATTCAGAGAAGATTGTGAGGGAAGTCACAACAAACTTGATGCGACCATTGCTGGATTGAGCGCGTACTACAGCATTCAAAACCTCACACTTCCCAGGCCGGAGGAGTTCCCAGCTGAGGCGGGTTGGATAGAAATTCCAGACTGGGAGAGGATTGTCATACCACTCAAGGTCATAAGATTCGGAAAGGGTTAATAGAATCGCTCTGATTCAGCCTCATGCTAGACAGCACAATAACGATAGACAGCCTTAAGGAAAGAGTTCGCAAGTTCATTGACAAGAGGGAATGGCAGAAATATCACAATCCAAAGGATTTGGCGATGTCGTTATCCATAGAGGCTGCAGAGCTTCTGGAAATCTTCCAGTGGAAAGACAAGCAAGAGATAAGTGAGGAGATATCCGAGCTCAGGAGCAAAATCGAGGAGGAATTGGCCGACATCGCAATCTATCTGTTGAGCTTCTGCATAGCCCTCAAAATCGACCTTTCGCAAGTCCTTCTTGAAAAGGTGAGAAGAAATGAGGAAAAATATCCGGCTGATTTATACAAAGGAAGAGCAACAATATAGTCATCGACGGCAGCAATGAAGTCATCGACGAAGAATGTCCCTAATCGCCTGGTATCTTTTTCTCAATGGGAGCTCAACGACATGACCAGCAAACTCCAACCTCTTCAGGGTCGTATCATAGGGGTCGACGACCTCCTCCTCCAAGTTCCTGAGAAGAACTGGGTCAATCTCTGCTAGCCGCTCTACCAAACCCAAACGTTCCTCGGAAGACATGAAACGCGGATCGGCAGACATGGATGCAACGTGAAATCTGGCACCACAGTCCAAGAGGTTCCTTATCGCCTGAAAAGGAATTTCAAAAGCTTCCTTTGTTGCTCCTGTCTTTCTCTCGAAGTCGTCTGCGGTCCCGGCCTTCAGGGAAAGACGAATGTAGACCTTCTCATAAGAGGACACTTCTCTGACGTAGTCCTTGTCGATACCAAATAGTATGCCGTTCGTTTCCAGGACAAATTCGCCAATATCTGAGCCTTCTATGAGTTCAAGGAGACTGAGAAGATGATCTTTTCCTAGAGTGGGCTCAGCTCCCGACAGTCTCGCCTTTCTGACCCCCGCCTTCAGCGCCTCCTCCACCAGATTGTTGCAGGCTTCCTCAGGTGTGTAGAAGTCTCCCAATTTCTCTGGAAAATCTCGGGACCAATCTACCCAGCAGAAGATGCATCTCAGAGAGCATCCCACAGTGTAGCCGGTGGATATTCCTCCGTAAACGCCCACCACATAGAAATCTGTATATTTCCTTTCTTTACCCCTGCAAATAATCGCTTCTGTCTGCCTTGCCAGCTCTATTGGGTCGAATGGAGTCCAATTCTCAGTTACATATCTGGGATATTCGTTCAAGTTCTCCTACCTGGAACATATTTCTTTACTGGGCAGTCATTCACACTCTCGCAACCCTTGCAGATTCTCCTCTCTAAATGGCATCCGCCAAGTCGCGCATGATATCTGGCAAGCTCGCTGCCCTTGATGTCTGGCTCGACTCCACGTATGGCAGGTTGTCCGCTCCAATCCACATTCTCCAACCCGCTGAGCCGCGCAATCTCAACGCAGGACCTCATGAACTCGAAGGACGGGCCACGAAGATCCTCTAACGCAAAATTTGGCCTGAAAGCCAAGAAATTTACGGGAAGCATAGGATCGATATCGCATATGAACCCACACAAACCCTGAAGCTCATCGTCGTGAATGCCCTCGATGACCATAATTCGAAACTCAAAGAGTTTATCCTTATGATACTTGCCTATTGTCTCGGCATTCCTCAGCACTGGCTCGACGAAACCCCCAGTGAGCCAAGAGAATGTTTCTTCTTCGAAGGCTTTGATGTCATATGTAATGGATGTGGCAAAGTTGAGAACCCTTTTGAGGGAGGACTTTGTGAGGAAACCATTCGTGTCGTAATTCACTCTTGTTTGAGGATTCACTGCTCTGGCTTCTCTTACGACCTCTTCAATCCATGGCAACGACGGCGTGGGTTCACCTCCAGTAAAGAATAGCCTATCTGCTCCCATCAACTTGGCGGCGGGACTGTGTAGTTCTGCGAGTCCTAATTTCGCCCACTCCCGAGGTTCATAGCCACGTTCAACTTCATATTTTGGATTCTGTGGATAATGAGCTATGGACCAGTTCTGACAGAATAAGCATCTGAAATTGCAACCCGCCATGAAAGCATCATATGATGCTGGGGGAGCAGGGTGAAGCGTCGAATGGGCGACTATCGGTTGGCTTATCCCACAAACTCCCCGCTCACCAGCGAGTCTATCCACACCGCACCGCCATTCGCAAAGTTTGCAGTTCTCAAGATCCTTCACAGAAAGCACGACCTCCTCAAGGTTTCGTAGGTGATTCTCATGAGCGCTTCCAGATTGATGATGTCTTCTCTGTTGTATGCAATGAGCAAGTCAAGAGATTCCTCCTTACCCGACTCGTACTCCTTCCACAACCGCACGGCGTCGAATCCGCTCAGTCCCTGAGTTTCGTCCGGGCGATGGATACCCACATCCCTCTCTATCGCCTTCAGTCCTCCAGCCAAACCTATGCGCCTCAACGGGAAACGAAGGTCAATATGAATCTGGTCCAAATCTATCTTCGGAAACTCCTCGCTTATGAACCGAAGATCGAAACCTGCTCCATTGTATGTGACGAGAAGCTTGTACTTCCTGATCTGTTTCCTGAAATCCCTGAGATTGATGTTACGAACAAAAGTATGGACATCCTTTCCGTCATAGAGACCGATAACCGTGATCTTATCGTCATATGGGGACAGTCCCGTTGTCTCTATATCCAAGTACGCAATCGAATCTCGAAACTCAGTGTAGACCCTCCAGAGTTCTCTTCTCGGAAGCCTGTCGCGAAAGAATCTCTGATTCTTGCATAGAAGCTGACCAAGGGACCTGGCAATCTCGTCCACGACAACTTCCTTCTGCCTGGAGCCCAGGGGAAGATCGGAAGTGCGCTCGAGGCAATCATCCCACGTTCTAATTCCGGATCGCCAGATTTTCCTCTCAATTAAGTATCCTACACCTGGAACATGAAGAAAGGTATTCCTGAGCGTTCAATTCCCCGCTCAAATATCGTTTCAACATTACTTAATTCCTACGAATCTATCCGACACCTTTTATCCTTCAAAGCCTTCTTACGTGACAACATGAAAACGAAGTTGACTTTCTATGGAGGTGTGTCTGAGATAGGAGGGAACAAAATCCTTTTGGAACAGGGAAAAACGAGATTCTTTCTCGATATGGGGCAGTCCTTTGACTTCGGTGAGGAGTTCTTTACAGAGTACCTATCTCCGAGAACATCAAGGGTGGGCCTGAGGGACTACTTCGCTCTCAACCTCGTTCCAAAGATTCCTGGCCTTTATTCGAGGGCCATGCTTGAGAAGACGCGTTTCAAATATGAGCCGCCAAGATTCCATGCGATCTTCTTGAGCCATATACACTTTGACCATTCCTGGCACATCCAGTTCGTTGATCCCGAGATCCCCGTATACCTCGGAGAGGGAACCAAAATAATCCTGGATTCCTGGGAGGAAACATCGACAGGAGTGAAGTTCGGTACCCATGATTACAGAGTCTTTCGGACGGGAAAGACAATAGATGTTGATGGAGTGGAAGTTCAACCCATCCATGTTGATCATTCCGTTCCGGCGGCATATGGATACATCATCCACACCGATTCGGGAACAGTCCTCTATACTGGTGACTTGAGAAGGCATGGTCCCCACTCCGAGATGACGGATGATTTTCTGGAAAAGGCGCAAGAGGCCGAGATCCTCATATGTGAAGGTACAAGAGTGGAGCCCAAAGAGAAGAGAAAGAACTACACAGAAAGCGAGGTCCTCAGCCACAGCAAGACTGTTGTCAAGAAAGCAAAGGGAAAGCTGGTGGCAACCACATTCTATCCGCGAGATGTGGACAGGATGAAGACTTTTCATCGAGTTGCGAGAGAGACTGGGAGAAAGTTCGTTATCTCGACAAAGACGGCTAAGCTTCTGATGAGTCTCTCCAGAGACCCTGGTATCGAGGTTCCAAATGTAATCGGAGATGAGAGCATTTTGATCTACGCTCGGAATCTGGTGAGGAGACCAACCTGGGAAAAGGACCTTCTGGACCACTGCGTGGATGCCCGATTTGTCCACAGGAATCAGGAGAAGATCATCCTTCAGCTTGACTTCCATCACTTCACTGAGTTCGTGGACATAGACCCCGAACCGGGAAGCTACTTTATCCACTCCATGAGCGAGCCTTTCGAGGAGGACGACATTGAGGATAAGATCAAGCACAACTGGCTTGACCACTTCAAGTTTCATTTTCACCAATATCACGCAAGCGGTCATTGCAGCAAGAAGGAAATCTTCGAAATCCTGAGGACCATAGATGCAAGGGTTGTCTTTCCTGTGCATACGGAACATCCAAAGATGTTCATGAAGTTCGCCAAAGGTGTTGTCCTTCCCGAGTTGGGCAAGACATACGAACTCTGAGGAAAACCTAATACAACTAGGGACATATCTGATTTGGATGCTGGAAATCAAGAAAAGGGACGGCCTCGGGAGGATTTGTTTACTCAGAACGGCTCACGGCGAGCTAGAAACCCCGGCACTGGCACCTGTAGTGAATCCCAATCGAATGACGATTCTTCCCAGAGACATGAAGGACAAGTTCGGAGTGTCCCTGGTAATTACGAACGCCTACATAATTCGCAACAATCCAGACTTACGATCGGAGGCGAAGGACAGGGGGATTCATTCTCTCCTTGACTTCGAGGGACCCATTATGACGGATTCCGGCACATTTCAATCGCATGTGTACGGGGAAATCGATGTAGACAATCTCGAAATAGTCCGGTTTCAAAGAGATATCGGTTCGGATTTCTCCACGATTCTCGATGTCTTTTCAGAGCCTGACGAGCCATGGAAAGACGCAGAGATGGCGGTCCAAAAAACCCTTCGAAGGGCGAAAGATGCGCGAGATACGCATCCTGACCTTTCTCTCGTCGGTCCGATCCAGGGTTCGACTTATCCCGATCTCCGGGAAAAAAGCGCAGAAAGAATCAGCTCCATGGATTTTGCCATCTACGCAATCGGGGGCGTTGTGCCCCTCATGGAGAATTACAGGTTCAGCGATTTGGTTGATGTTGTGATTCACAGCAAGATGAAACTCGATCCGTCCAAGCCGGTCCATCTTTTCGGCGCTGGCCATCCCATGATGTTCCCTTTGGCGGTTGCAATGGGTTGCGACCTCTTTGACTCCTCTTCCTATGCGAAATTCGCGGCGGATGGAAGAATGCTTTTCCCCGACGGAACGCGAAAAATAGAGGAGCTTTCATACAGCATATGCAACTGTCCGGTGTGTTCGAATTTCGATTTGGAAGAGCTCAAGCGAAATCCCGCCAAACTCGCCGAGCATAACCTTCACGCGTGCCAGAGGGAGATCCAGAAGGTCAAGCAAGCCATCTATGAAGGTAACCTATTGGAGCACGTTGAGAGAAGGTCAAGAGTTCATCCTTACCTGATTCAGGCGGTTGAGAGATTGTACTCTTATAGCAGCTTTTTGGAGAGGTACGAAAACACATCAAGAAGAGGTGGATTCTTCTTGACCGGAAGATTGTCGCTTTTCAGACCAGCCGCTGAACGCCTGAGGGACCGTGTCATGATGAACTACTCGTTACCAGAATGTGATGTCGTCGTTAACCTACCGGAAGCTCCAAGACCCTTCTTTGCGCACTATTCGGAGTTGATCGATACAATTCTCACGAAGACCAAAGCTGCTTTTGTAGTGAACTCCGTTCTTGGACCTGTTCCTATAGAGCTGGACGAGGTCTATCCGGTGGCTCAGGCAGTAGTTCCCACCGCATACGCAGAAAATGTCAGGGAGACGACGGATAGATGGATGGAAAGGTTTCTGCTCTTCCATGGGGCCCCGCCATCGTATACAATAAAAGGGAAGGAATCCGTAGATCTCTTACCCGCCTCGTCAAGTACTGTAGCCTCTCCAAACTGGGATCTGGAAAAGATTAGGCGTGTCGCGGATTATCAGTTCGGACTGGGAGCGGGGGCTGCTCTGACAGATGGAGAAATCCAAATAGTCAAGTCCAAGACGACCGGAAAGATAAGGAATGTCTTTCTGAATGGCGTTCACATTCTCTCGATGAGGGCCCACGATGGTCTCTTCACCCTAAAGCTGGAAGGAGCGAAGATCTTCCACAGAATCTTTCCCCCACCAAAGATGAGGATTGTCGTAGACGCCGAGGCATCGGAATTCGTGAGAGCGGGAAGGAATGTCTTTGCGAAGTTTGTGACGGATTGCGATGATGAGTTGCGTCCTATGGATGAAGCTCTGGTGGTGGATGAGGAGGACTCCCTCCTCGCGGTGGCTAGGACCCTCATGAATAGAGAGGAGATGCTGGCTTTTGAGCGGGGAATTGCGGCGCGAGTCAGAGAGAGTCTGCCTGAGACTTCTTCCCGATGATCTCCTCTGCAACCGTCAGGCACGACATGTAATCGTCCAAGGTATGCAAGAGGCTTAGAATGCTCTCAGCAGATATCTCCGAAACCAGTGAAGAACCCTCTAGATGAGTTTTCACAAAACCCTCGTTGTCTGTTTGAATCGAGGACAGGATGTTCTTGGCCTCCTCCTCGCTATCATAGGCAAATCTTATCAAACAACTGACCTTCATGGTATCAGGAAAGGCCCTCTTTCTATAAATCACAATCTGCTCACACAGACAAAGATTAATTCTAAAGAGGTGTATTTGTTCCCTCATGGAGGTCAAGATGGCAATAATGGAAAGAAGGAGTATCAGGGCTTTCCAGCCAAGACCCATTTCCGAGGAGGTCATCGAAGACCTGGTTGAGCTCGGGAATATGGCACCTTCTGCGGGAAATCTTCAGGCTCGCGAGTTCATCGTTGTCAGAAGGGAAGAAACGAAAGAGGCCCTAGCCTCTGCAGCTTTGGATCAGACATTCATCGCACAGGCCCCGGTTTGCATCGTAGTATGCGCAAATTATGAGAGAATCGTTCATTATGGAGAGAGGGGAAGGGAACTATATGTTCTTCATGACACTGCCGCTGCAATCGAGAATATACTTCTGGCTGCCCATGCCATGGGATTAGGGACGGTATGGGTGGGAGCGTTTAACGAGTTCCCAGTGAAAAGGATACTGAAGCTTCCAGACCACATACGGCCTGTGGCAATTATTCCTGTAGGTTACCCGGCAGAGCATCCAAGGATGAGAACTCGGAGGAATCTCTCCGACGTATTGCATAAAGAATCGTGGTGAACGACCTGAAATTCCACAAGAAGATAATCGCACTTTCCCTCGTCTTTGCTGTATTTGCCACGATAGCTCTAGCGACATTAGGCACAGTGATTTCCGCCTATGCCGTGTCGACGGATCAGCCCCTCCCGCCGGAGATGGTCTATACTTCCTTCTTTCTGTGGATCATCGTTCCCTTTCTTGTCCTCAAAATGATTCGAAGAATCAAAGAGAGATAGCCCCGAGCAGATTCGAACTGCTGTCGCCGGCTCCAAAGGCCAGAATGATTGACCACTACACCACGGGGCTTCACTCCGATTCAAGATGCATTCTCATATAATAAATTCCTGTTCCCATCCACGACTTCCGCCCAAAGGTATGCGTCTTCGGCACCCACAGTCCTTGCCTTGACGAAGGTTCCCAGAGGGAGTTTTCGTCTGAAGACCACTGGCTTATAGCTCATCGTTCTTCCGACCGTGGTTCCTTCCTTTACGATTTCTGTTAACAAGACATCTTGTGTAGTGCCAACGAGTCTTTCATTCCTCTTCTTTCCCAGCTCTGACCTCAGTTTCGTGAGCGCTCTAGATCGTTTCTTAATCTTCCAACCCTCAACCCTCCCATCCATCTCATGGGCGAGCGTCCCCGCTCTAGAGGAGAACCTCGTGATATTCATTAGATCTGGCTCAATCCTTTTCATGAGGTCGTAGGACTTCTGAAAGTCATTCTCCCTCTCTCCGGGAAAACCCACGATAATATCTGTTGACAGTGTGAGATTCGGATACGCGCCCCTGAATCTCCTGACGAGTTTTTCGAAGGTCTTGACAGTGTATGATCTACCCATGAGTCCCAGGATAGTGTCACTCCCGCTTTGCACCGGAAGATGAAGAAACTTGTAGATTCTCTTGTGTTGGAATGCCTTGATGAGGTCCTCCGCAATTCTGTCGAGAGTGTCAGGATTCATCATTCCTACCCTGACTCGAAAATCTCCAGGTATCGTGGATAGAGAATCGAGAAGGTCCATCAAAGACGATCTGTCGTCCATCCCATAAGACGCGGTATCCTGCGCACAAAGACGTATCTCTTTGAAACCGCTTCTGAGTGCCCGCCTAACATCCTCCAGAATGTCGCCCAGTCGTCTGCTCCTCAGCCTACCTCTCGCAAGTCTGGTAATGCAGTATGTACAACCACCCAAGCAACCTTGAGCGATTGGCACCGCAATGTCTATCCCCTTATATGAAGGCTCAATCAAAGACCCTGAACCAGATCTCCTAATCCCGATATTCCCAAGCACATCCGTGATGGATTCGATTTCATCAATCGGCAAGAAACGCGACGAGGGAGCCAGCGAGAGAATCTTCTCCCCTTGAATCTCGGCCATGCAGCCCGAAACAATCAGTGGCTTATTCATTCTAGCCAATTCTGATATTCTCTTGAGCATCTTCCTCTCCGTCGTCTCGATGACCGTGCAGGTTGATATGACTATGCAGTCCGACTCATCGACAGTCTTAGCAATGAGAAAACCATCCTCGCTGGCTTTCTCAACCATGCGATAGGACTCGCCTTTGTTGAGCGTGCACCCGAAAGCCTCAAAGTATACCTTCACGACCCCATTAATCTCCAAAGAATATAAGAAACTAATGAGACCAATATTTTATACACGGCTTCTATTCAGGGAGCAGATGACTTCGCTCGAGAACGCAAAGAAGGCAAAAGCCCTGGCAAGAAACAGAGCACGGGCGGCGAGTCTAAGATCAAGGGCCGCGAGACTTAGGCTCAAAGTCTCGAAGTTAGAAGCAAAGGCAGCATCTCTGAGAGCGAAAATAAAGAAATTGGAAAATATGGCCACTCATCTAGAAAGAGGAAGTGTGCCTTGATCCCGTCTATTCTCTATCTGGCTTGGGAAGCTCGATTTCCCTGTAGCCGTTCTCCTCTTCCCAGACCTGGTTCACGTAGAGAGATTTCAAAACAAGATTGAGTATCTCGCTTTCTGTCTTGATCAGTTTCGTCACGCTCTCACAATCCTAAATAGTATTTTTGTTGCTGGACATATAAATAGATTTTCACTGGCCCCTCATTCTTCATAGAATTCATTGCAGCCAGCCGTGCACCAAAAAACTAGAGTGCGAGGATGTTGGAAGGACTTCACAGTGGAGAGAAAGGGATTGATACACGTTGCTCCATCATTCCTTAGAATTGGTGTGCTTTTCAGAGAGACCTCCGGAGAGGTAACCTCAATCAAAGAAAGAACCCTGCATGGGAAAGGATGAGAACGGTGAGTCCTGCCTCTCTCCTATGTCCTCTGCCGTTATATCGTCACTGTGTCTCTTCCCAAACCATCTAGTGGGTCAACATCCATGGGTTTCGAAATCGGAGCCTCTATCGCGTGTTCCCCAAGGAGAGTCAAGCTACAGGCGCTCCGAGTAGAAAGGCGGCAAGAGCAACAACCATGGCAACCTTTGAGAGTTTGGAGGATAGTGTTGGATTGCTTAGTACGAACAACATGGTTGCAACGAAAACCGCGTCCGCAAACAAAACAAACCATAAATAGGTGGACCCAAACACCCTTGCTGGGAAAAGAACCAGACTGAAGAATATGGCAAGCCCATAGAAGAAGCGGGCAAGTAATGCTGATTCACTAGGACCCCTTGTCATTGGAAGGGTTGTTCGATCCTTATCTCCTTTCAAGTCTTCGATGTCCTTCGTTATCTCCCTCCCTAGCGTTGCGAAAAAAGCCAAAATCGCTGCGGCTCCTACTCTCAAGAGCGCCTCAAGGTCGCCCGCGTAGACCGAAAACCCACCAAAGAGAAAAAGAGAGGCAACGAGCCAGCTTATCTGCAAATTGCCAATAAAACCTCTCCTTTTCAACCTCCTCTCGTAGCTGACTATTACTGCACCGCTAACAACGATAACAATCAAACATTCAATGTTGATGAAGAAGCCCAGAAAGAAGGTTGGCACGAATAGAACAATCGCAAAAATAAGAGCCTTTTCGCGCTGGATGAGGCCGGAGGGTATGGGCCGCTCGGGATGGTTTACTCTGTCAACCTCATAGTCATAGTAGTCGTTTAGCGTGTTTCCCGCTGCCACGAAAAGGAAGACAGCACACGATGCTACAACCATACTAAATAGTCCGATGGATTCCGAGATTTGGGAACCAACTGCAATCAACCCTGCAATGACCACTGCAGCACTCGCTATCAGACAGTTTGTAGGCCTGATTATTCTAAGGTAGGCTTTCACAGACATCCATCACCAACCGTAACAAGATCGTTGACCTCTACATGCTCGAAATCGAGGAGCGGTTAATTCTTCCCGAATAGATTCTCTCACTCTTGTCTTTTCCGACGATGTGCTTGTTGATTTCCACATCCTCATCCTCGATTCTCATAATGTTGAAGGAATTTGGAATTGCCGTCCTTTCGCAAGATACAGTTCCTGCTGTGGATATTATGAGCCCGTTCAGATTCCAAACCCAGGGTGTGTGTTTGTGACCAGTGAGTACAAGGGGAACCCTATGCTGAAAAAGCTTGAGAAGGACCTCACCCGAATCCACAAGGACATTTCTCTCTCTTCCCGTATTGGGTAAGGGAACAAGATGATGATGGAGGAATACCACAGGAAGATATTCCGGATCGGTTTCTTCAAGCTGCTTTCCCAGCCAGTCGGTTTGCTCTCTTCCAACATGCCCCTCGTCGATATCTGGCTCAGAACTGTCTATTCCCGCAAGAACGAGTCTGTCGTGCTCCTGCACAAATATTCTGGAGGGCCTTTTCCACAACCTTTCGAAGACTTTGTACCCTTCATGTCTCGCGTCGTGATTTCCTGGAACGGTATACCAGGGCTCATCGAGCCTATCGAGGAATGAAAGAGCCTCCTCGAATTCACTTTCCAGGCCCCAATCTGTGAGATCCCCAGTGACAACAGTCACATCTGGGTCGAGTTCACTTATTGACCTGATTGCCTTTTCGAGAGAGTCTCTCTTGAACATCCAGCTTCTCCCGCAATGCAAATCCGATATGTGTGCTATTATCATCGGGCCTCGATTGCAGACTTCCTTTCATATAGTTTTCGTCTGGTGAGTCAAACATGTTGGCGGGCAGGTTTATAATACGAACTCCCCTTATTCCGCCCAAAGGTGGGAAGTATGCTCAAGAATCCTGAAGAGTACAAGAGAAGCCTCACGGAGATGAGGCCAAACGTATACAAATTCGGAGAGCTTATAGAGGATGTTACAACGCATCCTGCAACCAGGAGAACAGTCGAGAGTCACTCACGAATCTACGCTTTGGCAATGGACCCCAAGTACGAGGGTCTTCTGACAACCACTTCATCGCTGACTGGAGAGAAGGTTTCGCGGTATCTTTCCATAATGAGAAGCGCCGAGGACATGGTAGCGAACACGAGAATTAAACGCCTGCTTTTCAATGTTACAGGAACATGCACCGGAGGCCGGTGCGGGGGCTGGAACGGGATAAACGCCATGTGGCCCACTACATTCGAGCTTGATGAGAAGGTGGGAACGAACTATCATGAGAGGCTCAAGGGATGGCTGGCTCAAGCTCAAAGGAGTGACATCACGATGTCCGTTGCGCTCACTGACCCGAAGGGAGACAGAACACTCAAGCCATCGCAGCAAGAGGATCCAGACATGAATCTCAGGATGGTAGAGAAGAGGAACGATGGTATAGTCGTTCGCGGGGCCAAGATAATGATTTGTGGAATCGCAGCTGCGAATGAAATATTCGTGATGCCCGGCATGGCATACGGAGAGGCAGACAAGGATTACGCGATATCCTTCGCGATTCCCAGAGACGCAGAGGGAATAACCTGTGTTGAAACGACCCATCCAGGTGACAGGAGAGAGCTGGAGAGGGGTTTCGACAACCCTGTTGGATACGGAATCACTCAATCGTATATTCTCTTCGATGATGCGTTTGTTCCCGAAGAAAGGCTGTTTATGGCGGGCGAATACGAAGCCACTTCGTCAGCGGTGATGAATTTCATTGCCCCGTACAGGGCGTCAATGGGAGGTTGCGTCGCGGGTCAAGGAGACGTAATGGTAGGCGCTTCCATTCTGATAGCATGGGCAAACGGACTGTCCGAGAAGGTGTTTAAGGATAAGCTGACTCAAATGGTCGTAAACAATGAGACAACATTCGGAATGGGCATCGCGGCTGCTGTGATTGGGGAATCGCATCCATCAGGAAGCTGGAGAACCAATCAGCTTCTGGCGAACGTAAACAAGCTTCACATCGCCACACTTCCATATGAGACGAAGAGACTGGCTCAGGAGATAGGAGGAGGCATCGCAGAAACTGGTTGCATCCCCTCCCACAGAGACATCACCGACCCAGATTACGGCGAGTTCATTCAGAAATACCTGAAGGCTGCAGCTCCGGCAGAGGCTAGAATCAGAGTCGCGAGGCTTATCGAATGGCTAACCCTTGGTGCTGGAATTCCCGGCTGCATGCATGGAGGTGGTTCACCGGATGGTGCCAAGATCGTGATACAGAGAACCGCAGAGTTCGATAGGTGCATTGGGATGGCCGTGGAACTCGCGGGGATTGAGGAGGGTCAAATCTCCCCGCCCGCGAAGACCTAATCCTTGTATGGTATCAAACAGAGAAATCGAAGAGTTTCCTCACTGCGATTGAGAAACTGATGTTTGATATTCATGAGAAGCAGAACAACATCACCCTTCTTCAAACTCTCCTCCCTCTCCTCGACATTCAGAATTCCTGTACCTTCAAGAACGAAAACCTCATGCTCGAAGTCATGATTATGATAGGGAGTGTAACCGCCAGGACCGATGTCGAATAATCGCATCGCGAAGTTCTCGGCTCCGTCTTCCTTCGTGATAAGCCACCTTATTTTCACATCTTTGGCGGCTGGGTCGTAGACCTCCTCCTGCTCTATGTCAACGAGATGCACGTGCTTCATTTATTTACCTTGACTGAGGATGGCTTATTCTCCTAAAGCCCTTGCGACGAGTTGGACTCAATATCCGCCAGGGCAAATCTGCCGATATCGAGGATAGCCTATCACTCCTTCTTTTTTTCAAGACCCTGAATGTCCAAGAAGAAATTGATAATGTCGATACAAGATGCCGAGAGATATCTCTGCTTCCCCAATGAGATCTTTTCTCCATATCTGAGGGCGAACTTTTCCTCTTTTCTTGGAAGACCCACCTGATCGCCGAGCACGAACAAGGCGGGCTCTGAGAAGGAGAGATCGAAAATGCTTTTTCCTCCCTCTTCAAGAACGAAAATTCTGTATCCCTTTTGGTGTTTTCTCCTTACAAGCTTCTGAAGCGACTCCTTATTCAAAGTTATCCCAGGGTGCGTCTTTCCCTCAAGAACTTTTCTGAGAATTCCTTCCCACGTCTTTTCGTCGGTCCTGGCGTCTCTCAGGGTGCCGCCATCAATCTGCAGATGAAGAGGGGGTCTTGGCGGGCCGCCAAGGATTGCATGAAAGGCAATGTCCCTTCTGAGAGCGTGTGACCTGAACAAAGCCATCAAAATGCACTGGTAAACAACATCGAGCCTTCCTCCTTCCCTAAGTGAGAAGAAATCGCCATCTGTCCTACCCGTTCGGCTGTAAAGGAGGAACTCAAACAAGCGATCACCTTCAAATCCTGGATAACTTTGAGATTGAACGCGGGGAGGGGGATTCGAACCCCCGAGCGCAGAGCGCACTGGATTAGCAATCCAGCGCCTTACCAGGCTGGGCCATCCCCGCCTATTTTGTCATATATCTCGCTCTTTAAACCTTTTCGCTCGCTGAATGTCAAGTCGAGGACTTCTCCCGCCTACTGTATACACAACCACAGAAATCCTGCCTGTAAAGATCGTGCTGGCAGCTCATCTCCACGCTCTTCTTGAAGCCATCTCCCTTCTTCAAGTTCATCGAGAGGAAGGAGACTCCGACCTTCCTGGCAATCTCATCCCCTAAGGAATTGATGACTCCAGCGTCCTTATGAGGGCTTATCGTGAGCGTGGTGGAAAAGAAATCGAACTCGTCTTTGGCGGCCCGCCTTCCAGTCTCCTCCAGCCGCATTCGGTGGCAGATCCTACACCGCTCTCCCCCCTCGGGATCATTCTCATGACCTCTGATTTCCGACTTCCATTTATCGATATCGTATTCCCCTTCAATTAGATTCACACCGACAAGTGAGCTATATCTCCTCGCATCAGAGAGACGCATGTCGTGCTCCTCCCTCGGTTGAATATTCGGATTGTAGAAGAAACAGGTGACATCGTATTCTTTCCTGAGGGTTTCAATAGACCATGTGGAGCAGGGAGCGCAACAAGTGTGGAGGAGCAGTTTTCTCACGAGGCTCTCAGAGCCTTGATGGCATTTCAATCTTGCGACCTCTTAAATACCTCTTCTGTCTTGCCACCGATTCAAATAGGTGATTTCTTGGAGCACTCAGAAAATCGAGGGATCGGGGAAAAGATGAGCAGCACATATATGCAGATACTTGAAAGAATCGCCAACTTCCTGAGAACGGGAAGTGACCCCGTTGATCTCTACCAGGACGTTTGTGATGTCCTTCAGTCGAATTTTGACCACTACACGTGGGTGGGAATCTACGTAATTGAGGGAAACGAGCTGGTTCTGAAAGCCTACCAGGGTCCAGATGCAACGGAGCGCACAAAGATTCCCATTGGGGAGGGCATATGCGGTCTTGCAGCGCAAACCACGGAGATCATAGTTGTCCCGGATGTATCGCAGGATTCCAGATACTTAGAATGCTTTCCAAGCACAAAGGCCGAGATTGTTGTTCCCATCAAATACATAGATGATGTCTTTGGAGAGATTGATATAGACAGCGATGATCTCGATCCTTTCACAGAGGAGGACCAGAAGTTTCTGCGGATGGCGGCGGATCAGCTGGCGGCGGTTGTGAAGAAGCTCAGGGCCTAGCCTTTTCCAACACGGCACCAAAACCAGGATCATCAAATTCGAAAAACTCCTTCACCCTCCATCCGCCCCTCTTACATACCTCCTCCATCTCCTCTGGGGTGACCATCAGAAGATAGAACCAGTCGGATATTTCCTCGTCGCATCTCGCCCTGATTCTCACTTCCCCCGCAGGCCTACCTCTCCTGCGGTTCATCTCGTGGTACTCAAGGTGTGCTTTCTCCCTCGTCAGAAGATAATTCCTGGAATCGGTGAGGACAAGCCCTTCATTCGTCGTGATCTCATGCAGGTCTCTCAGGAGACCAATCGTATCTTCTAACCTTCCCGCAAGACCGAAGCCGTTTCCGAGCAAGATTATACTGTCGAAAATTCCCTTCTTGAACGGGAAATATTGAATTTCACCTAGAATTGGATGTTCCACCTCCCTCTCCTTGCAGAGCTCAAGCGCGAGCAGGGAGGAATCGAGGCTCGTCACATCAAAGCCCCTCTCCAGCAGCCAAATGGAATGTCTTCCCGCCCCGCATCCGATATCCAGAACCTTTCCTTTCGCATAGGACAGAACTCCCTTCTCGTGCTTCGGGAATTCTTCATATCCACGGAAATAGACAGGCAGATCAGAAGAATTGGAATAACCATCATCTCTTTCGAAAATAAGCTCTGCATCCCTTCCTGAATAGAAATTCATGAAGGCTCTGCCAAATGCATCGGTGCCCATCGCTACACCTTGGGAGCGATCGTCATGTCCATCAATGGTACCCGCTTGACTATGTCCGCCCTCCCGACAATTCCGATCAACTTACCCTCATCAACAATCGGAACTCTGTTGACACTTTTCTCCGTCATGAGTTCAGCTAACCTCTGAATCGTATCTTCAGGTTTGGCGGCTATAATCTTCTTGGTCATTACCTCCGAGACAAGGGTTTGTCTTAGACCATTGAAGGCCCTCTCTCCCTTTTCACGGTCTTTCCTACATAGAACAGCAAGCAGGTCGAGCGAATACGCCAGACTCGAGAAGTATTTCTTTCCGGTGGTCTCAGTGAGCATGGAAGTGAACCGCTTGATGATATCAGATTCGCTTATCATGCCTACAAGCTCGTCCTCGGAATTGACCACAGGAAGACCGCTTATTTTGTGCTTAGCCAGCTTGGCTGCAACTTCACCTATCGTATCAGAATCATTGGCTGTAACGACATACCTCCTCATGACGTCCCTGGCAATCACGGGAGTAGATAGATTTTAGCACTTAATCTTTTTCCGAGGCTTCGAACAAGGTAGCAAAACCTGAGAATATCTGTTTTGGAGAAGGGAACTGGAATAGGCTCTCCAACCGCCACATTCGGTTGTTGTTATTGCAGTTTCCGCACGAAGCCCTCCTCTGTTGTTTGCGGGGAAAACAACAGATCCTGTGCGTAGCACAGCGGTCCCAGAATCCCCTGGCAAAAGGAGACCAAAAAGTACTAATAGGCGGGAACCAGATAAGGTTAATGGCACCACCTTTCGAGGGACGAAACCTAAATATAGTCCCGAAAAAATACGAGAGGTAGTTGGCAACATACCGGCCGGGTTGTGAAAAGTGATCAACCCATTTCCAATGTTGCCCACAAGATGGAGATTGGAGAAAACCGCTCGTCGGGAACTCTCCTATCTGACACTCGATGATGAGGTGAAACCCAGCGACCACGCCAATAAGG
>JBHIFI010000024.1:0-29413 GCA_046761005.1 Thermoplasmata archaeon | reverse complement strand
ACACGGGAAATCTCAACTGGGGAGATGGGACACCGACAATTGCTGAAGGAAAAGTCTTCATTGGAGGCAGCAACAGAAAAGTCTATTGTATCGACCTGGAGACCGGAACGGTTCTATGGACATTTCAAACATCACCATCAGGGGGAGCCAACTACGGTCTCTATGCAGCCCCGGCGGTGTGGAACGGTTATGTGTACGTAGCTGCCTGCGATGGATGGGTATATCAGATTGCGATAGATCAACCGGGGCCTATTGCGGCTGAAGAAAACAAGTTCAATACGGGATATGCGATGTATGGTTCGCCCGTTATCTTTGAGGGAAAGGTCTATGTGGGAAACGGCTACTATTCGTTCACCAGCCCGACCAATCACTTCTTCAGCCTGAGTGCAACGGATCTCAGCCTTGTTTGGGAGTTCTATCCAGGTGCGCCTACGAGCTTTTTCTCCTCGGCTGCAATCGCCTACGACAAGGTATTCATCGGCTCACTGGATGGCAATCTGTACGCTCTCGATCCCCAGGGAGGTAGCGTGATTTGGCAATACCCAATCGGTGCAACATGGTCCTCCCCAGCAATAGCCTCTGGGAAACTCTTCATTGGTTCCAAGTCCGGTTATCTATATTCTTTTGATGTAATGGATACCCCTCAGTACGACTGGAGGTACCTAACAGGCGGTCCGGTAGATTCCTCTCCAGCTGTTTCTGATGGCAAAGTCTACGTGGGCACACACGGTGGAGGCGGCAGAATTTATTGCTTCGGTTCGCCCGGAGATATCATACCTCCTTTCGCAATAAGCTGGTCGCCAACCGCTTCCAACGTTCCCATCGATACAGATTTTGTTGTGACCTGGAGCGAATCCATGGACTGGACTTCCGTGGAAGATTCCTTTAGCTACACGGACGGCTCTACAACCTGGTTTGCCTCCGATGGTATTTTCACCCATCAACCAGGTACTAACACCTCAATCTTCAATCCGTCGATGGACCTAGATTTCAGTACCACTTATTGGGTGACCTTCAATACGATAGCGACAGATATCTTTGGGAATCCGCTCGACCAAGACCAAGATGGTATAGGTGGTGAGGTCAACAAAGATGAACTCATTTTCCTTTTCACGACAATGAATCAGCCTGGGCAACCTGAGATTACTAGTGCGGTTCTGGAAGACTCGGGTTTGAATGATGTGAGAATAACGTGGAATAGATCATCGGACGACGGATTGGGTGATGATGATGTCGTTCTCTATTACATATATGATTCGAGCCAATATGGCGGACCATATTCTCTGCTGGATACAGTGGTCGCTACGAACTCGGCTCAATACAGCTGGTCCTGTATTGGATGCGGTCATGGTGACTCGAACAACTACTTCTATTATGTGACAGCAAGTGATGGCATCGTTGAGAGCGTTCCCTCAAACAAAGCGGCGAAGTTCGTAAGGCATTTGCTCGCTGGGAAGAATCTCATATCGATTCCTCTCGTCCAATACGATGAGAGTCCGGTAACCGTTCTTCAAACAATCGACTTTAACCTTGCATGGCGCTATGAAGCATATGATTATGTGGACTATTGGAAGACGTTTGCTCCTTTCAAGGGATACAGCGATCTCAATCGTGTCGACCACAGGATGGCATTGTGGATTGATATAACAAGCGAAGGCGACCTCACAATTGCGGGGCTAGTCCCCACTGAAACGAGAGTCGATTTGAAAGCTGGATGGAATCTGGTTGGATTTCCGTCTTTTGACTCCTCCTTCAGAGTCATGGATTTGAAAGCACAAGTGGGGGCAGATAGGGTCGAAGGATTCGACTCCTTGGTGAGCCCACACTTCCTGGAGATTCTCGGTGACAGTGACACATTGCAGCCAGGTTTTGGGTATTGGGTGAGAGTAGAAAGTGACACAACCTGGAGCATCCGCAATCTATAGCACGCCGTAGAGTTCTCCATCACGAGGAGCTGATGGGCTGGGCATTCTCTTTCGTATTCGATGACCGACTCAAGAGGGTCTGGAAACAGGCAAGAAGCGAAGCCTTCGAATTGCCTGATGGAGGGAGAACGCATCGAAGAGAGACCTTCTCTCGAGTTCCCGGCCAGTGAATCGGGTCCAACGAGAGAGGTGAGTGCCCTGTTCCGTTGCCCCTGGACTATCTGAACAACCAAGAATCAATGAGGACTAACCTGCCAAAAACAGTTAAATACAGCCTTATGTGTTGATTTGCTTCCAGCTATCAGAAAGGCCGATCTGTGGGATGCAGATGGGCAGAGAAGAATCGTAGTCGATTGGAAGGAATTCCATAAGTTCTGAGGGAGAGATAGAATGGACAGAAATTCGTGCTTAATATGTTGGGGCAGCCTAGAGAAATCGTTCGCACTTGCAGTCTTTGGTCTACTAATGGGAACTACACTGCTGACAACTTCCTCCGCCTCCTTAGGCGGCTTATCGGATGACACAAGTCCTCGGGGGACGAATGATTTCGAAATCAACTGGATTCCTGTAACGGGCGGACTTCCAACTGTTGGGGAATACTATGGTGTCTATTTCGGAGATGTTAACAACGACGGGAAATTGGACGTAGCTGCCCAAAATGGCGGGATGCATGTGTATGTTGGGGATGGATTGGGAAACTTCGCAGAGGAGTCAAGCGGTCTTCCAGTGTTTGGTCCGACCGTGGACATCACCTTCGCGGATTTCAATAACGACGGCAAGCTCGATATCGCTGGGCCTGAGGTGTACCTGGGTAACGGAGGTGAGGGTGGATCGATGTCCTGGACCGCTGACACCACTCCAGGCAATTGGAACGCACTGACTGCAGCAGATGTCAATCTTGACGGCAAAATGGATATAGTCGCCGGAACACCATCAGGAGTCCGTGTATGGACGGGAGACGGGGGCGTCGGCGGGAACATCGTTTGGACAGATTCCTCAGTAGGTCTGCCAGCCTCGGGGAATTTCTGGGGTGTGTCCGTTGGCGACATCAACCATGACGGAAAGCCCGACATTGTGTGTGCCGACAATGCCGCCGGAATAAAAGCTTGGACCGGAAACGGGCTGACGGGTCCTGATTCACTCTGGACGGATGCCTACACGGGAACTGGTTTGCCTCTCTCGGAGTCCTACGCGAATGTGGACCTCGGAGATGTGAACAATGACGGGAATCTGGACATAGTGTCGACCGCCTTCTACTCAGGGAATGGTGTGAGGGTTTGGCTCGGCAACGGTGGGGCTGGAGGTTCCATGGCTTGGACGGAGAATTCTTCTGGTCTTGATGTAACGAGTGCAGAATTTCTCGGTGTCTCACTGCAGGACATAGACAACGATGGCGACCTTGACATTTTGGCTGCGCACTATCAGGGCGGTGGTCTCAGAGTTTGGCTGGGAGATGGCGGGGCCGGAGGAAGTATGGACTGGACGGAGGTGTCGAACGGTCTACCGACGGGAAACTACATTGATGTGGACGCAGGGGACTTCAACAATGACGGGAAGGTGGACTTCGTTACCAGTTTGAGCAGTGGCGTGCAGATTTGGCAAAACGAGCGCCCTGACTTCACAATCACAGGCTATGCTTCAATCTCATCAGGTTTGCCCAACAACAACAAATGGTACGATGTCATCTTTGGTGACGTTGATAACGACGGGAAATTGGATATAGCGGCATCGAGCGCAGAGAATCTTGGGGTGAGGGTGTGGGCAGGCGATGGTTCGGGAACATGGACGTCAGCATCCACTGGTTTGCCTATAGATGGAAATTACAATGGTTTGCGATTTGCTGATGTCAATCATGATGGAAGGTTAGACTTAATCGGTGCCATGAATGGAGGCGGTGGCGCCGCAGTAAAAGTGTGGTACGGGGACGGTACAGGCTCATGGACTGAAACCCCAGTACCGTCATCAACACCCATCGGTGGGGGGGTAGAAGTTCTAGATGTTAACCATGACGGTAACGATGACATAATCACATGTGATTTCAACGCGAACCGATATGTGTATGTGTATCTAGGCAATGGGTCAGGTGGCTGGAGCGTGAATACAGGTCCTTCCGAAACCAACGGCTACGACGATGTCGCTCTAGGAGATATCAATCATGACGGAAACGTTGATCTAATTTCGACATCAATGAGCGGCAGTGTGGAGACAAGATTTTGGCTTGGTGATGGTACAGGAAACTGGACTATGCAAAGCCCAGGAATACCAACAACTGGCGTGTATCTCGGCGCTGCACTGGCCGATGTGAACCATGATGGAAATTTGGATGCCGGTCTTGCAGGATTCACTCCCGGTACGATGATGAAGGTCTACACGAGCGACGGCGGAGCGGGCGGCAGCGTCGACTGGACGGATCAATCTTCAGGATTGCCTACAACAAACGGGTACGCAGGCGTAGAATTCGGCGACATCGACCTTGACGGGAATCTTGACATCGTATATGCGAATCGAACTGGTGGCATAGAAGTAAGAAAAGGCAATGGTGGTAGTGGCGGATCTATGTTGTGGACTGATGCATCGCTTCCCAATCTACCTACTACGGGTCAATATTGGGGGATAGCACTCGGCGATGTCGACAATGATGGTCTTCTTGAGATTGGTGCAACAAATGACAGTGGAGTATCAGTTTGGAAACTGCTTATTCAATTGATTTCGGCTCCTATTGTCAACATCATTGCACCAGACGGGACGCAGGATTGGAGCGGAAACAGCGACCATAACATAACTTGGAATATGAACGACCTCGAGGACGAGAACAGTCTCTTGAGAGTTTACATCAACTACTCGTATGATAGCGGGTTGAGTGGGGGAGCGATTGCAGGACCGATATTTGGCGGACCAAACCCGAATAGCTACACATGGACAACGCCATTCCTGAATGCCACTGACGTTACGATAAACATAACGGTCGTCGATACGGATGGATATGTGGGCTACGATGAAGAACTCGTTCCCATCATAGATTCGAAGAGCCCTGAAATTCTTTCAACGGTTCCTTCTGACGGTCAGAGCGATGTGGCATTGGACCAGAATATCACAATAACCTTTGACGAGTCTATGAATACATCCTCACCAGATTCCTACATTACAGTCACTCCAGAACCGGGCGGTTGGTCATGGATATGGAGCTCAACAACTTATCCCAATGATACACTGACTGGATCTCACGATAGTTTCTCACAAGGACAGTTATATGAAATCGTCATTGGAACGGGAGCCAAAGATGATTCCGACCCGGGGAATTCTCTATTGAGCGCGTACCAATGGAACTTCACCACGTTGGTGATAAACACGCCTCCCTCGTGTTCTGTTTTGGCTCCTACAGGGACAGAAAGTTGGACGGGAAACACGATTCACACAATTGAGTGGATGATGGCAGACGACCTCACTCAAACCGAGAATCTTGATGTCTACTTGAATTACACATCGAGTGCAGGTTCCGGGCCTATTGTTGCACTTACGCCGAGTGGAATCGCTTCTCCACCTTTCACCTATGATTGGAATGTGGACTCTATCGATGCAACTGATGTTGTGATAGAAATCGCGGTCGTCGACGAGGGCGCCTTGCTTGCTGTGAATGCAAGTGAGCGATTCGAGATTGACTCAACTCGCCCGGCGATTCTATCCACAAATCCCTCAAACGGAGAGAGCGACATTGCCAGAAACACCAATGTTCAGGCAACATGGAGCGAAGCAATGAATCAAAGTGCTACGGAATCGTCTTTCCAGCTTTTCGACAACTCCACATGGTTGCCCGTCCCGGGACAGGTCAGCTGGATAAGTGATACCTTCGTCTTCGATCCAGACTCCGACCTTGCTGGAGACAATTGGTATACCGCCAATTTCACAATCCAGGCGAAGGACGATTCTGATCCTGGAAATGCCTTGGTCTCCACATATTCTTGGAGCTTCAGAACTGCTCCTATCTCTGATATTCTTCCGCCAGAGATAACAGACGTGCAAGCGATACCTTCACCGCAAGAGGTTCACTTTAACGTGAACGTCTCAGCCAACATAACCGATGACTTCTCCGTCGGACTCGTTAACTTGAACGTTTCGGGACCCTCAGGGGATTCGAACGTCTCCATGCCTTTTGACAGCGTTTCGGGGAGGTACTATCTGGATAGGAGCTACGATGAGGTCGGAATCCACACCTTCACGATATGGGCGACGGACTCGAGCGGGAACGTGAATTCATCCGTTGGGCAATTTGAGATCGGGGACACAACAAGGCCTACGCTTGACAATTTGACTGTCGTTCCGCCCTCCCCAGAAGTGCTTGAGAATGTAAACATCTCCGTTCTTGTTCAAGACAACTATATGCTCTATGGTGTATGGATAGACATTTCAGGCGTGGGGAATTTCTCCATGCAATACGACGCGATTAGTGGGAAGTATTACGATGTGAGGGCCTATTCGAGTCTGGGACCCTTTGATTTCTGGATATGGGCGAACGATACGAGCGATAATTGGAACGGGACGTTCGGAAGCTTCCTCGTGGAGGACCGGACCACCCCACAGATATCTCATGCTCCAATCTCATCATGGTCTGCTTTCTCACCTCTGTCGATAGAGGCGATTGTTACGGACAACTACGAATTGGACAGTGTTTGCCTTAACTACACGGATGTGAATTCCATAGCATACAACGTGACCATGACCTCGCCAGATGGAACGAACTACAGCTATTCAGTGCCCGCTCAAGGCTCCGCTGGAATCATTACCTACTTCATCTGGGCAAACGACACATCGGGGAATGAGAACCGGACATTGGTCTATGACGTCGACATTGTGCTTGATGACGATCCGCCAGAGATTACTAGTCTCGATGCTAATCCAAGTCCTCAGGAGGTTTATGGCTACGTCAACATCTCCGCAATGGTGAGGGATGACTACGGCTTGCAGCTGGTAGCAGTCAATGTCACATGGCCAGACTCATCCGCCACAAATGATAGCATGAATCCAGCAGCTGGCGACTTCTTCTATCTCAACAGGAGCTATGACCAGCTGGGAGTCTACTCTTTTCTCATTTGGGCAAGGGATTCCTCCAGCAAGTGGAACTCCTCATTTGGAACATTCAATGTAATTGACTCAACGCCTCCCATCTTCGCTCATGAACCGATAGTCTCGTTGCTTGTGGAAGTGCCCATGAACCTGACCGTAACCGTTACCGACAATTATCTCCTTGAGAGTGTAAGGCTGAATTATGTAGATGTCGATGGTGTCGTTCATAATGAGACCATGGATTTGCTGAGCGGGGATGTGTACTTCCGCGTATTAGAGGGTCAGACCGACGCAGGGACGCTGACATACTTCTTCTGGGCCAGGGACACTAGCGGCAACGAAGCCAGAAGTACCGTCTACATGACCGATGTGTATGAGACGAGACCACTCCCGCCAGAGAATCTCACCGTGACTGCCGATAGAAGAGGAGCGCTTCGCTTGGAGTGGGATGCTCCCACGAGGAATGATGATGGCTCATTATTGACGGATCTAAGAGGATACAACGTCTATAGGATGACAGAGTCGGGAAAAGTGATAGTAAATCCTCAGCCCATCATCGAGACCTACTTCGTCGATGAGAATCTAGGAGACGGTAAGACCTATTACTATGTTGTTAGAGCGGTGAATTCTCGAGGATTGGAATCTGAGGATTCCAATGAAGCGTCTGGAACGACGATTAGACCCCCAGCCGACTACACGTGGATAATTCTTCTCATCATCTTAATCATCCTCATTGTGGTTCTTTTGATCATATGGCTGGCAAGAAGAAAGAAGGATGAGGGTGAGGAGACAATCCCAGAAGAAATAGGCGAATCGCTTCGAGAGAGCGAGATTCAATCAGAACAAAGGTAGTCGATGAACTCGTTGAGCGGGAAGCCTTCCTCCCACTTCATAATATAATAATCCTTTTGGCTTATCTTGGCCTTTGGGAGCCGTCTGTACAGGGTTCTCTGTTGGCCCTCGAAACGCTTTCTGACTGGCAGTGTGAAGAGCCGCCAGGCATCCCCCCTTTGTCCCTTGAGCCTGTAGGCGTATACAGGAACAAGACCCGCTCTTTTGCAACTTTCAATCATATCATCAGCCTGATCCATCACCCTCACAGACTTGCTGAATCTGAGCGTCTTCGATTTTGAAGACTTCACCTCTATGGGAAATCCGATATCGCCTCGAAGAGCCATCAGGTCCACTCCGAAAGACCCTGCAGCGCGCATCACGATGAAAGGGCTTTCACGAATTCTGAAGTAGTTGCTCGTCTCCTCTGCATCACATGTCCTTGTGACCCTATCCAGTATATCAAGGTCGCCTTGCAAGATACCTTTCAGCTCCCGCTCGAAAACACCTCTTGCCACTGACAGGATAATATGCTTTCACTCTAATAAATGTATCAAATCGTAAACGAACGGATAGAGAAGACAGCGGAATCTAAGCGGTCGGAGGAATGAATGTTCCTTCCTTTATGGAAGTCCTCATTGCTGCCATCCACTCCTCCACTGTTGCAAGGTTATGTATGGAGAGCAGCCTCATGGCAAGCATCTCTTTCTCTCGGAAGAGGTGGTGGATGTATCCCGATGTGAATTCCAAGCAAGCGTAACAGTCACAGCCCCGATCAAGAGAATCCGCGGAAGCTTCGAAACGCCTCTTGCGTATGTCATAGGTCTCCGCGCCCGCGTAAAAAGTTCCGTGCCTAGCATTCCTCGCGGGAAATGCGCTGTCGAAAATGTCTACTCCCATGGACACGTACCGCTTCAACTCCTGGAGACCGCCTACTCCGAGGAGATGCCTTGGCAAATCTCGCGATAGGCTCTTCAGCGACGCTTGAACCATAGCTACTGTGGTCTCCTCCGGTTCTCCCAAACTCAATCCGCCGATTCCAATGCCATCGAAATCCTCTTCTGCGATAACTCGAGCATGGTCCTCCCTGAGCTTTGAATCGAGGCCACCCTGGACTATCCCAAATAGAAGTGTGTTCTCCGATTTTCGAGCCGCCAGACTCTCCTTTGCCCACTTAGTGGTCCTCTCCGTCGACAAAAGAATCCTTTTCCTGCTGCTGCCCAGCGGTGGACAGTCGTCTAGCGAGAAAGCGACGTCGGATCCCATTTTCTCCTGCAAACGAAGCGAGCGAGCAGGGTCCAAGAGATAAGGCTCGTCCTTTCTCAGCTTGAATGATATACCTTCATCGGACAATCGGAGCGAGAAGTCCTTCCTGATTAGCTGGAATCCGCCGCAGTCTGTGAAGATAACGTCATCCCAGTTCATGAAGTTGTGAATACCTCCCGCCTTCGCAACGGCGTCCCTGCCTCGTAGCAGGAAATGGAAAGAGTTCACGATGATTCCATGAGTGCCAATCGACCTGAGTTCGTCGGGTGTCAGAGTCTTCACGACTCCTTTCGTTGCAACGGGCAGAAAAGCGGGTGTTTCAAGATCGCCATGAGGTGTCCTGAGGATTCCTGTGCGCGCGCTCGATCTCTCATCCTCCGCCTGAACCTTGAACAAGGTCTCACCTAAATATGAGCATGGCATCGCCAAAGCTGTAGAACCTGTATTTCCGTTCGATGGCCTCCTTGTACGCCTCGAGAATTCTCTCCCTTCCCGCATAGGAAGAGACGAGCATGAGAATAGTGGAACGGGGCAAATGAAGATTAGTAAGCAAGGCATCCATTCGTATGTTAAACTCATAAGGGGGGTATATGAAAAGATCTGTCCAGCCTCTTGACGGTACAACTCTCCCCCTCCTTTGACCACTTTCAAGGGCTCTCACGGTGGTTGTTCCGACCACGAACAAGCGATTGCTCGATTCCAACGTTCGATTTATCCTCTCAGCGGCTTCTACCGAAATCTCGAAGTACTCTTCTTCCATCGTATGATCTTCTATTCTTTCAGCCCTAACAGGCAAAAAGGTCCCAGGGCCCACGTGAAGTGTTATCTTGGCGGTCCCTATCCCCCTTGAATACAATTCTTCTAGCATCTCGTGGGTGAGATGAAGGCCTGCAGTTGGAGAGGCGACCGAGCCTTCAACGCTCGCGTATACTGTCTGGTACCTCTCCTCGTCATTCAATTTCTCCTTAATATACGGAGGGACTGGCATCTCACCATATTTCTTGAGAAAGGCCTTGAAGTTTGATGTGTCGAAACTAACGAGAAGACGACCATCGCTCTTCTCCAGGATTCGAGCGGAAGAATCGCCTACGGAGATCCTCTCGCCCGCTTTGAACCGTCCTTTGCCGAGACATATCCAGTTGTCACCCTCTTTTCTGAGAAGCAGCAGTTCCACTTTTCCCCCAGTTACGCGTCGTCCTTTCAGCCTGGCGGGGATTACTTTGGTATCGTTAAGAACGAGCAAATCCCCTTTGCTCAGATAATTGAGGAAATTGGCAAACCGGTCATGCTTAACTGAGACCCTAGAAAGAACCATGAGTCTCGATTCTGCCCTTCCATCGGTAGGTCTCTGAGCTATCAGTTCCCTGGGAAGGGAGTAGTCAAAATCCTCGACTCTCATCCTCCGTCCTCAAGACCAGAAGGGGGTTCAGATTAAACCTTTTTCTTCTTACCTAGAACTTTCTTGGCCTCTTCCATCTTGTCAACAACTAACGCAATCCTCGCTTTCTCCAACAAGTAGATAGACTCGATATTCACTCCAGCTCTCGCCATTCTCCTTGCGAGCTTTGCAAGCTCCCCTGGCCTATCGATTAGATCGGCTACGAGGATCTCCCTTTCCTCGAATTCGTATCCAGCTCTCCTCAAAGCCTTGTTCGTGGTATTCACGTCGTTTGTGACTATCCTCAGAAACGACATCGGGTGTGAGTTTTCACTTGCTATCGCCTCTATATTCACGGAACTCTGGGCCAAGGCCCCAGCTATCCTAGCCAGCTCTCCCCTTCTGTTCTCAGAATATACCTTAAATTCCTTCATTTCCCTCCCTTCCCATGGTTGTGAATGGCACTTTGACGTAGAAATAACTTTCGCATTTAGGCTCTGGCTTCCCGTTCAGCTACAAGAGACACTTCCTCGAAATAGGCATACCCTTTCAATCCAAAGCCGAAGACGGGAATACTCACTACTGAGAGGATGGTCTTGAGTATTGTCACAGAAGCTATGCTTCCCAAAAGCTGTTCCAGCGACCACACCCCCGAGTATGCCATCACGTGAAAGAGTGCGGTATCTACTATCATCACCAGTATGAGAATAAGCGCGTATTTCAGATAGATGTTCTTCTTCCACTTAAGATAGAGAGTGTTATTGAGGTACATCGCTGCAATGAATGCTATGAGGCTTCCAAAGACGATCCTTGCCTCTGTCGCTACGAGAAGATTGAAGGTATCATGACCGTAGTCTGGAAATACTCCTCTCAACTCGGGAATGAGCGCTTCCATATAGATGTTTAGCAAGAAGAGAAAATTGGCGAAGATTCCAGCGACTATCAGACTAATCTTCTCCTTCTCACCTTCCTTCTCGTTTATGATGTTGGCAACCACGAAGATCGAGAGATAAGCGATGACGCCTGCCGGAACGAGGTTGTAGGGAGCCGGCATCAAGGGGAAGTCTTCACCTCTTATGGCTGTCAAGACTTGGGCAGTCACATAGAGTCCACCGATAGAGGCATACAGAAGCTCTTTTCTCATAATCTCACCCGCACCGAAACGAGAAGGAAGAAGCTCAAAATAAACCTTACATGAGAGCTCAAGGAACGAGTCTTGCTCTATCCCTAGGGAACAGTACGCATTCTCTAATGTTTCTAATGCCCATGATGCGCTGCAGAAGCCGCTCGACTCCTAGGCCGAAACCTCCATGAGGAGGCATCCCATACTTGAAAGCCTTCAAGTAGAAATCGAACTCCTTCGGATCCAAATTGTTCTCCTCAATCTGCTTCACGAGGATATCGTATCTGTGCTCTCTCTGACCGCCTGAGACAATCTCCAGTCCGCCACAAGCTAGATCAAAGTATTCGGTTATGTCTGGGCTATCATCATCCCTCTTAGCATAGAAGGTCTTCCCGACAACGGATGTCGGGAAATTGGTTATGAAATAGAACTGCTCCTTGTGCTTTTCGTCTATCCACTGACCAATGAGCTTCTCACCCTCCGTGTCCATACCGCCCTCCGGATCGACCCCCTTTCCCATCTCAGTCAGATAGCTGATGCACTCATCATGACCTACCCTCCTGAAGGGAAGCTTGGGGAGAGAGATATCGACCCCCCACCTCTCGAGATGGTCCTTTCCATCTCTCTTAGTCTCTTCAAGAGTATGATAGACGAGTCTCTCACAAAGGCTCATGACATCCTCGGAAGATTCTATGAAGGACATCTCAGCGTCGACGGATATGAACTCGGCTATGTGTCTCACTGTATCAGAGGCCTCAGCCCTGTAGGCGGGAGCAATCTCATAGACTCTATCGAATCCTGCGCCCATGAGCATTTGCTTGTATAACTGAGGGCTTTGAGCGAGATAGGCTTCGCTGTCGAAGTAATTGAGCGGGAACAGAGTCGCACCACCCTCGGCTCCGGCAGCAACAATCTTGGGCGTGTGGACTTCAATGAAGTCATTTTTTTCGAAGAAGTTCCGCATAGCCCCCTCCACAATGTTCCTCAGCCTGAACAACGAGAGGATTTCCTCCTTTCTCAAATCAAGGAATCTGTTGTTTAGGCGAGTGTCGAGGTCAGCGCCAACCTTGTCGATAACACCCAGAGGAAGGGGAGTCTGTGCCTCTGAGACGAGTTGAAACGATTCGGCAATCAGTTCGAATCCGTTGATTACCTCTTCGTTCTTTTGGACTGTGCCATCTACAATCAGAACTGACTCTCTCGGCACACTTACAATCCCCTCAAAAAGCTCAGGGTCCTTCTTCCTAATGGACGTAACTTGAAAGACACCCTCGCGCTCCCGCATGATTATGAACGCGATTCCTCCGAGATTGCGGATGTCCTGTATCCAGCCCGCCATTCTGACCTTCTGACCAGAAGCACCTTCATCCACAGAGGAAAGGCGAGTTATTTTTCCCTGCATCTCTTCGACTGTCATGACCGTGTTGGTGATATGCGTTCACATAATAAAAGAATCGATACCTTAGATCAAGTCCATGAACCCTTCGACGAGCTCAGGATGCCTTCTCTGTATGACCTTGAGAATGTTGAGAACTGACAGATGATCGAGGTTTGCTTCTGCCAGGGTCGAGATTATCTTGTCGAATGTCTCATCGGAGAGGGTGACAAGCTTTTCCTTCGCCATCCAATTCCGATAGAGGGCCTCCTCGAGCCGCTTTCTCCAGCCTTTCTCGTATTTCATCAGCATTTCCTTGGAGAAGTCATTTGATTGCGTGGCTTCCGCCAGAACCTCCCCAGCGATTCGCGCCGCCTTGCATGCGTTGGCGATTCCTCCTCCGGTGACCGGGTCCACCTGTCTTGCAGCGTCTCCGACAATGAGAAGACCATCAGAGACAGTACTTTCAATGGGAGCGCAAGTCGAGACCGCTCCGGAGACTATCTCTATGACCCTGCCTCCTTTTAGCCTCTCATCCTTTTCCAAGTATTTGTCGAGCCAGTACCTCAGTTCGCCCTTCTTTCTGAGTTTTGCGAGTTGCATTCCTAGACCCACATTGGCGGATTCTTCGCTCTTCGGGAAGACCCAGATATAGCCGCCTGGTGCACCGCTTCCCAAAATAAACTCACAGTAGTCAGGATCTGGCCTTATGTTCGTCATTCTGTATTGCAGGCAGGTCGTTATGTCGCGAGGCGAGAGCGTGGTGTCGATCCCTCCCCAACGTCCTATCTGGGATTCGAACCCGTCAGCTCCCACTACGGCACCCGCCGAGATGTTCAACCTACCCCGAGGAGATTCTGCCATCACACCCGAGATGCCCCCCTCCTTCATAAGGCCTGTAACTGCAGTCTTCACCATCACATCGGCGCCTGCTCGAATGGCATCCTCTACTAGTGAACGGTCAAAGATGTCCCTCTCGATGACTGTTCCTACCTCGTCTCCCGCTATCCTCTCATTTATGCAGAAGGAATTTCCGTTGGGAGAGACCACCTTGGCTCCTTCCACCTCATGGGATATCCATTTTCTATCTAATCTTATTCCGACCTCGTCTATCCATTCCCTTGCGATTCCTTCTCCGCATCTCACAGGGGAGCCAATCTCTTGCCTCTTCTCAATCAGAAGAACGGAGGCGCCGCCTTTTGCTGCATACTTCGCTGTGATGGAGCCAGCGGGACCGGCGCCAACAATGACGATGTCGTAGTGCAAGAACTCACCCCAATTGCGAGAGCTTGTGCCCTATGGGGTAATCCATAGCACCAAGGGGGCATACCCTCACGCACAAGCCGCACTCGTTGCAGTCCTCGTTTATCGTTATGAAGGCCTCGTTGAGGAATATTGCGTTCTCGGGACAGGTTCCCACACACGCACCGCAGTGCATGCAGAGCATATCGTCCACGGTCATCTTTCCGATATCACGGAGACTCTTGAGCATGCTTCTTCCTCCACTCCTCTAGCGATATGGAGAACTTCCTTTCTACCTCTTCCCTGTATGTTGGGCCAGTATTGTAGGCACAGAATGGGATGAGACTTCCATCTGGAATCGCGTAGTGAATGGCACAGCGCTTCACTCTTTCAACGTCGTAGTTATACAGGTCCATGAAGTGCATCCCGCCAACATAGAACCATTTCCAACTGAATTCTGCAAGCCCATCCTTTGTCCCTGTATCGAACATCTTTCCAATGACCTTGAGAAATTTCGTCGCCTTCATTCCCTCTGGCGCCTTCTTCTCGTCGAATCTCTTTCTGAGGGCGTTGAACGCCTTGAGTTGAGGAATGAGCTTCGTCCTTGATTTCTCTGCTTTCTTGGCCAAGCCCCAGAGGTCGTTCATCAAGCCCTCCACGTCGACGAATCTGGTTATCGGGACGGGGTCACCCTTGTCGGGCACGTAGAGGTAGCTCGCCAGGCCGCAAGCGGGGTGAGTCGTGAAGGCGATCTTTGGTTCGTTGTGGATAGCCGAAATGAACTGCGATATCGGGACAACAAAGGGAACCGGGTACCAGTCATCTTTCGTCAGGAACGAGATCTGGTCCTCCAGCCTGTGAACCATGTCCGCGAGAGTAAACCTCATGCTGCTTCTCTCCTCCTCTGGAATCCGCCCTGCCAAGGAGACTGGCTGGAAGTTAACCCCCCTAATCACATCACGATTCTCGATTCCATATCTCAGAATGTTTCCCAGTTGATCGTCATTTATCCCCTTAACAATCGTGGGAACGAGGACGATAGATGGTCGATTTTCCACGGGAAGCTTCCTCAAGTTCTGGGTGACTTTCTTCTTTATTCCAAGAAGAGGTTTTCCCCTTGCGGAGACATAGTTCTCCTCCTTCAAACCATCAAACTGAAGATACACTGTGTGAAGTCCGGCTTCCGCCATTTTCTTGCAGAAATCCAAACTGTTCGCGAGCTTTATCCCGTTCGTTGCTATCTGAATTTGAGAAAACCCTAGGTCCCTGGCGGCGCGTATCACATCAAAGAACCTCGGATAGATCGTCGGTTCTCCACCCGAGAACTGAACGGCAACGCATGCCAGAGGTTTCTCATTTCTGAGCACTTTGAGCATCTCAACAACTTCTTCATAGCTAGGCTCGAACACGTAACCCGCAGTGTTTGAATTGGCGAAGCATATCGGACAGGTCAAATTGCACCTGTTTGTTAGGTCGAGGTTGGCAAGACTCGTATGACTAGTATGCAGATTGCAGAGACCGCAAAACTCTGGACAGGAGGTCGCATCAGCTATCCGAGGATTCTCAATACCGATGCCGTCAACCGCCCATTTCTCTGCTTTCAGGTAGAGATCAGCATCTGACCAGATGACATCCTTGAATTCTCCATGCTCATCGCACTTCTTCCGCATCTTGACTGCTCCATCCTCAATGAAGAGATCGGCCTCGATCTTCTTCTTGCATTCCGGGCACAGAGACAGAGTGGTTCTTGGAAGCCCTTGAGTTAGCTTGGACTCAACCGCAACCATTGTGGTAGGGCATCTCACAAATCGATTTAAAAGTTTTGTAGTCGAGATAGCTACAACAAAGGAAGCTAGAACCGTGGCTGACCGCGGATGAGTGATTTCTACTCGACGGACATGTACCCTATCGTCTGAGGGGTGTTCTCCCTGACAAGAGGATTGAACTGCTTCCCTATGCTCGTCTCGTTGTGACTCTTCACGTATTCTGCTATTGTTCTGCTGCTCCGTTATGTTGTATCGATCTGCTTCTATGTGGTCGGGAATTCCGTCCCCCTCCACCAGACTCCCTTGGCTTCCGCTCGCTGCGGTGAGTGTGTGATGAGCGGGTCCTGCTGTCATGACACCGCCGAGGTCGCAAGTTGGGACTTCCACGCGCGCTCTGTTCGATGAGTCCCTCGCGGGGGATTCTGAATTGAGATTGATATGGAATCGATATCGAGAACACTATCGCGACGAGTGGGCGCCTTCTCCTCCTAGCGGGAGATAAGAATCTGTTGTTGGGGCGTATTCTAAAGGGATGCATCCTATCCCTTTGATTCCTCCCTCTCTATATGATTCTTTACCAGGATGATGAGGCTCTCCGCCATCTTCTCTATATTGATGCTCAATCTCTCTAGATTCTGAGCTATGATGTGATATCTTTCGTCCAATTTCTTGAAGCTTTGGATGGTGACTTCCTTGAGTTCTCTCACTTCTTGACCTACAGAGTCCATCTTCCTTCCGAGTGTGTCTCCGAGGGAATCGACTTTGTCACCCACCCTGTCCACTTTCTCGCCCAGGGATGAGAAATATCTTCGCGATGTAGCAAAGCCCTGAAACAGCTCAGAGGCCACATCCCTGATCTTCACCTCGAAGAATCCGAACTCTCCGGTCGCCTTTCCGAATTTCTTCTCAATCCTCTCAACTTCCACGAATTCCATCTTGGTCTGGATATGCCTCAGGAAGGAATCTATGCTCTCCTCCTCTCCCTCGCATATGATGTGAACTGTGCCGTCAGGGAGGTTCTCCACGAAACCTACGGGACCCGTTCCTTGGGCGGTTTTCCATATGTAGGAGCGATATCCCGCTTCCTGAACATCGCCGTAAACCGTGATTTCTGCTCTTTTTTTCATTGTCACGTCTGAATCGAGAATGCCGTATTTAAGCGGTTTGGCGTGATTCCTGGCAACGGAAGCAAGGATTCTGTGTCGCGAAGGGAGAGCGCGGACAGGAATCGCCTCCGCTGCTGATGGTCTATGAGAAAGAGCAAGGAAGAATGATGGGCTGGGCCGAGCCTTCTACCCCAGACCACAGAGTCATGTTTCTCTGGAGCCAGCCAATTCCTTGAAAGGCTCATATAGAGCGAGAGGCATAATGAGAGACGGTGGTGGAGAATGGCCAGTTACGGATATGTCCTAAAGGTCGATGGCAGAGTTGTCTGGGAGGGGCTAGATCTCCAGAGCAAGCTCGAGGAGGTGCTGAAAGAATACTCCGCGAAGAGAATTTTGGTCGCCTGGATGCCCACATAGGAGGAGATTCTGATTGTCTAGCGCCCGTATGTATACAGAGAGGCAGAGTGGTGTCTTGGGCCTCGTCATGAGACCGCTCATAGATCTTGAATGCGAGCCTAGACGCGACTCTCATGCTCACCTACCCATCCTCCTGTAGACGGCCTTTCGGTGACCAAGGGTTACGATGTGGATCACGCCCTCCTCGCTGTTGACCGCGTATATGACGCTGTATTTCCCCACCCTCAATCTGAACAATCATCCAAAGGTATCGTCTTTGAGGCTGACGAGCATACGGCCGAGATGTGGACTCTCCTTCAATTCGAGGATCTTGTCCAAGATCCTTCTCATTGTCTCATTGTCCTTCACCTTATCGAACTTCTTCTTGAACTCATCTGAGAAAACAAGCCGAAACATTGGAGGTCACCAGAGAGCAGTGGAATCTCATTCGAGGAGATGTTTGCAGAGTTCCAGGAAGCCCTCCTCTGTGTATGTTCGGTTTTTCTTGATGTCCTCGATGCCCCTTCTGATGCTTTCGAGTTCCGCCCTATCCGAGAGAACCTCCAGGGTCTCCGGTAGAGTCTCGTAAAGACGTCTCGGAATCGTAATCATCTCCACATCGGTGGCCCTACTTGTCATATCTCTCATTTTTGTATGGGTGTGCCACTTCATATAGGTTTCAATCCGAGAACGTTAGGCGAGCCTTTGAAATGAGCGACCACGACACTTGATGGGATTCTTCGGAAAGAGAAACACCCGGATCGATGCCTGTGGAAGTCAGTTCTCCTATCCAGGTTCTTTGCGAGGAGGAGGAAAAGCAGCTGAGGGAACGGGATTTCGGCAAAGGTAAAGAATCGCCGAGCTAGGGGAGGCGGATCGATACATTAAGGTATCCTAGATGGGATGAAGAGCATAGGGGATTTGAGCATGCCCCAGGTTATCACGACGGAGGAGGAGATATTGGATATTCTCACTCATATCTCCGTCCAGAACAGGGAAGGTGTTAGAACCGTACATGCTCTTCCTCGGACTTAGTCAACAAGGGCGTTCGATTAGGTTTTTATCAGATATTCCGCTACCTATTCCCGGATTTCCATGAAGGATGCTGTGATAATCGGTTCCGGTCCTGGCGGATACTATTGCGGGCTCAAGCTGGCTAGGCATGGAAAGGATGTGGCAATCGTTGAGAAAGACAAAATCGGCGGTGTCTGCACGAACTCAGGGTGCATCCCAACGAAGGCCTTTCTGGAATCGGCGAGAATTCTGCATCAGACCAGGAACAGTGAGAGGATGGGCATCGAATGTAAGGATGTAGAGCTCAATTTCGATAAGACTAAGAAAAACGCGGAACTCTCCATCAAGAAATCGAAGCTAGGCATAGAACATCTACTCAATTCCGCGGGTGTCGAAATCTTGCACGGGCGAGGTTCCCTTACAAGGGAGAACGTAGTGGAGATTTCAGGAGAGGATGAGGGATCCATCGAGACGAAGAACGTGGTCATCGCTACTGGCTCTTCTCCCAGGAACCTTCCAAACATAGCCTGCGATGGAGAGACTATTCTGAGCTCGAAGGAGCTGCTTAACTTCAGGCGTGTCCCCGAATCTCTGCTCATCATCGGAGGAGGTTCAATCGGTGTGGAGTTCGCGATGATATATGGCACGTTCGGTTCTCAAGTGGCTATTGTGGAACTGCTGCAGCATCTGCTACCCATGGAAAGTAGGATTATCGGCCAGACTATGGAGAAAATCCTCAAGAGAAGGGGTATCCGAGTATACACGAATGTAGCGGTGAAGGAGGTCGACCTCTCAGGAGGCAGTGCTCTAGCAACCTTAGGCGATGAAAAAAGGACGGAGATCTCTGCGAAGAAGATACTCCTCTCCGTTGGAAGGGCACCAAACGTGAACGAGACACTGATAAGGTTAGGCGTCAAGCTCGGAAAGGAGGGCATCGTTGTGAATGAGAGAATGCAAACCACCGTTCCCAATGTCTATGCCATTGGTGATGTTGTTGGTGAGCCAATGTTGGCCCATTCTGCGTGGGCCGAGGCGGAAGTCGCCGCGCTCAATATCTGCGGAACCCCAGCAAAGATGGAATACGATTACATTCCCAGATGCGTCTACACCTTCCCGGAGGTTGCCTCTTTTGGATTGACGGAGGAGCAGGCGAGAGAGAGAGGCTATGAAATTCGGATGGGTGAGTTCCCGCTCGTCGCGAACGCACGCGCGAGAATCTCGGGCGAGAGAGACGGTTTCGCCAGAATCATCGCGGACAGCAAAACGAAGCGAGTTCTGGGCGCGTGTGCCGTTGCCCCCCATGCGACGGAGATTATTGAAGAGCTCGTGCTTGCAGCAAGGCTAGGCCTCTCGTATGAGGAGATAGGAAAGACGGTTCATCCTCATCCCACAATCTCCGAGATCATTTTCGAAGCCGCTAGAGATATAGAAGACGATTCGCTTCACAAATGATCATTTCCACCTGACGAGAATCTCCTCCCTTTTGAATGTCTCTATGCTGAGGTATACTATGCCGATATCAATCAGCAGAACCAAGAAGGTGAAGACCAGCAGGTTCACGAGACTCAGCGAGACTATCCCTGCAATGGCGAGGATTAGGAAAGCCACCAAGGGTAGAATCACAAGAGCTCCGAACTGCTGGGAGGCGCGAACATCACTCACTTTTGATGACACGTAGACATTCAGAGCAATGCTCATTACCGAGAACAAGGGGCCCAGGACGAACACGGAGTATATCCAGATGGGTGTTGGGACTGGATAGAAGCCGAGAAGGGGATATGTCGTGAAGTCTATGATGATGGTGAAGACGACGAACGAGGCAATCGTCGCCAACATCGTGGGAATGAATATGGAAAGCGATTTCCCAATAAGAAGCTCCGCATCCGAGGTGGGTGTTGCGAGAAGAGGTTCCAAACTCTTATTCATTTTTTCTCCAACGAAGCTGTAGGACGCGATAACGGTCGGGATTATGGCGGGAATCATCATGAAGAAAATCACCATGCTGTTCAGGACAATATCCACAAAGATTCTGACATCCTCTGGCTCTTCTTCAAGATAAGCTGACCGCACTGCCTCAGAGGTTCTGTCTAGATCCACATTCCTGAGATTGGAGAAGCGTATGACGGTATAGTCCCTTGCCTCCACATTCTTGAGCTCGGATCCGTTCACCCTCACATCAATCAGCGTGGAGTTGATTATCCGAGAGGAGAAAACATCGGCACTCCTTATGGTGCAGTTCTCTATGGTGGCGTTTCTCACATCTATCGAGGTTATGTTTTCATTGCTATAGCTAGCAACAGGTGTGAGATTCAACTCAAGCGGCTCAGAGGAGGTTTGAGAAGAGAAGGCATAAACGGCTGGAAGAAAGCTGAGCGGGATGATTATGGACATCATGACTGGCATGAAGATGAGTGTGTAGACAACGTACTTATTAGTCCTAAGCTCCGCCATGTCTTTCCTGGCAACCACCCAAATCTTGTCAAACCTCAAGCGGATCCACCTATCAGCTTCAAGTAAACTTCTTCCAACCTGCGTTTGAACTCCGAAATGTACTGGATCTCGCCTCCATTCTCCATTATCGTTCTTGCAATCGTGGGATTCCTCTCATCCGGGTTGTCTAGTCCTATGAAGAGTTCTCCGTCTTCCTCCTGGAGGTTCGTCACGAAGTCCAATGACCTCACAGCATCTAGGATTTGCGGGGTGAGGGACTTCACTCGCACAACTGTCGTCCTGCCCCAGAATCTTCGGGAAAGCTCATCAGGAGAGCCAACGGCAACCAAGCGGGTCTTCAGCACGCCGATCCGATCGCAGAGCCTCTCAGCCTCGTACAAGTTATGCGTGTTCAGAAATATTGTCCCGCCCTCTCTCTTCAGGTCGAGAATGAACTCTCGCACCGTCTTGGCGGCCTCGGGGTCGAGTCCAGCGGTAGGCTCATCGAGGAAGAGTATCCTTGGCTCGTGGACCAATGCGCGAGCTATCGCGATTTTCTGTCTCATACCCTTCGAGAACGTGGAGACGCACTCATCTTTCCTATGCCAGATCTTCAACGTTGTCAGGAGGTCCTTTATTCTCTCCTTTCTCTGGCCATCTTTCACTCCATACAACCTTCCGTAGAAGTCCAGATTTCTGTATGCGCTCAAGCGGTCATATAGCCCAGGAGCTTCAGGAAGAAGGCCGATCATCTGTCGGATGTACATGGAATCTGGCTCTTTCCCGCACTCGTTCTCCCCGATGAATGCTCTCCCGCTTGAAGCCCCAATCAGGCAGCAGAGGATTCTCACAGTCGTAGTCTTTCCAGCACCGTTCGGACCGATGAAGCCGAATACCTGGCCCTCCGAGACGCTCAGCGTCAAATCTCTGATGGCAACGGTACCATCAAACGTCCGTGTCAATTCCTCCAATCGTATCATACAGTCTAATCATCCCTTTGTTTGACTGCTCTGCAGGTTAGGAAGCATTTTTCCACAGTACTGATTCCATACGAAAAGCTTGCGAGGATAAAATGGTGTCGAACGGCTAAGCTTGAAATAAAGCGACCGCATTCGAGTTTTGGACGCTGATTCCATGACACTTGAGTTGGTCATCATAGGAGGAGGCCCCGCGGGGTTGGCTGCCGGTATCTATGCCGCGAGAGCTGGAATTGAAGCAGTCGTATTGGAAAAGCAGCTCGCGGGCGGTCAGATACTCATCTCTCCGCTGATCGAGAACTGGCCTGGTGAGAAATCCATTACCGGGATGGAGCTGGCGCAGAAGATGAAGGAGCACGCCGCTCAATACGTTTCGATAAGAGAACTCGAGGAGGTTCTCGATGTCAAGAAAGAGAGCAACACCTTCCACGCGAAGACGAGCAAGGAAAGCTACGCGGTCCCCGCCGTCATCCTGGCGACGGGAGCGACACACAGGAAGCTGGGCGTTCCCGGCGAGGAGGAACTCACCGGAAAGGGCGTTTCCTATTGTGCGACCTGCGACGGCTTCTTCTTCAAGGAGAAGGATGTCATCGTAGTTGGCGGGGGAAACACGGCTGCGATAGAGGCGATCTATCTCCAAAACCTCGGTGTGAGGACCAGACTGATTCACAGACGTCCCATTCTTCGGGCGGAGCAGGCATACCGCGACGATATTGAGAGGCTCGGCATTGAGACGATCCTTGAGTCCAGGGTCGTGGAAATCCATGGCACGGAGAAGGTGGAGTCCATTCGCGTCGAGAACGTGGAGACCGGCGAGAGGAAGGACATATCCATCGACGGTGTTTTCATTTCCGTGGGTCTGGTACCTCAAAACGAAATCGCGACATCGCTAGGCGCAAGATTGAATGAACGAGGCTATGTGGAGGTGGACGAATTTCAGAGGACGAGCGTCAAGGGACTATATGCGGCGGGGGACATCACGGGCGGGGCAAGGCAGATAGTCACGTCATGCGCTCAGGGAGCCATGGCGGCTCTGGCCTCCACAGAAGTGCTCGGAAAACAGTATCCGTTCTAGCTTCCCCAACTAGGGTTCAACTGCTCCTGCAAAACGACCAGAACGCTATCGGGCAAGGAACCGGACCGCATGAGTTCCTCAACTATCTCCTCTGTCTGAACCCCGCTTCTTGACTTCTCTGTGACGAATGATGTCATACGAAGTAGAAGCTCCCTGTCCCTCAAAAGACTCTTCAGCTTCCGGTCGAGACTCTCAGCTCTCTCTTTCGCCTCGCGAAGATAGATTTTCTGGAACCGTTCAGGAAGATGTTTCTCAACCTCCTCCGCCAACTTCTTCGGAGCGTAGTCGGTGATGTTCGCGATCTTCCATGCGTGCCTGATGAAACCGAGCGGCCCCATCTTGTCCAGTGTGTCAGCATCGTGCACTATCCTCGCTTCCATCGTTTTGGCGGGAACCTCACCATCATGGGCTTCGATGCAATGACATATGTGTTCGATGTCCGCCTCGTCCAGCTCGAACTCCTCGAGAAGCCCGCGGATGAATCGCGCCCCGCTGAAGCAGTGCCACTTGTTTCCGAGATGAAGACCGATGTCGTGAAGCCACGCTCCAGCGACGACTATGTCTTCCCTGACCTCCTTCTCCCTGCAAAGGGATAGGGCGACCCTGACCGTCCTCTCGAGGTGCCTGTTGCCCTTCGACTTCCCGCCAAACGCGACGTTCCAGTCCATGTGGAGCGCGTATTCGCGAATCCTCTCCATCGTCTTGGAGGGAATCATCGTGAGGCCATGCGACTCATCCGATTTATCCTCTGCGGTCAGGAGTAACCTGGGACCTCCTCGGCTGGGACCTCTCCTAGGTTGCAGCTCTTGTGGAACTCCGTCCGGGCAGCCCGCTCAACGTCTTGCATCATTATCGTCGGGTCCAGGTTAAGGCTCTCCCTTAGCGCAGCGTTCCTGAGGAGGCGCTTGACCACGTTTACTATGTTCCCACCACAGAGCGGGTATTTGGCTGCAATCTCGGCGTAGTCGATCCTCTCCGCTGGAGCGCCGGTCGGCATCAATCGGGTGAATATCTCGGCCTGCTCCTCCGATGTGGGTCGCGGGAAGTGTATCACAGTATCTATCCTCCTCTCAAGGGCGGGATCCATGTTCATCGTCAGATTCGTAGTAAGTATGGTCACGCCTTTCTGACTCTCGACCATGGACAGCAGGAAGGACGTATCCCTGTTGATGAGTGCGTCCGTCGAGTCGAATACGGGGATGCGGCTCGAGAAGAGAGCGTCCGCCTCGTCGAAGAGCAGTATGTCCTCGTTCTCGGCCGCTTCCTCGAACACACGCTGGATGTTCCTCATCGTCTCCCCGATGTAGCAGCTTGTCAGGCTCGCCAGATTGACAGCAACCAGCTTCTTGCACAGATGGTGTGCGATGGCCTCAGCTGTCATCGTCTTCCCCGTGCCTGGCGGGCCCGTGAACAGGATTGCGGTTCCCGAGTGCCTCTCGAGCGTCTCGTTCGCTCCCCATTTCTCGTATATCATATCCCTGTTCCTGACCTCCGCGATCGCCGTCAGGATGTCGCTCTTCACGTCCTCGGGAAGGACCACGTCCCCAAGACTGTATCTCGGTTCTATCCTCCGAGAGGGCTGAGGGCTCCCGCCCTCACTCATCCTCAGCCTGAAGCGGGCCTCGAACGTAGCCACAGGGGCTTCATCGAGCTTCGACAGCCAGCCCCTCACGAGCGAGATTGCCTTCTCGACATCCTCATCCTCCACCTCGGAAGAGTGCCTCATTCGTGCTCTTGCCTCAGCGAACCTCACGATGGAGCCGAAGTGGCCTGGATGGCAGAATCCGCTATGCGCCCCTGATTCAGGGTTGGACATGTGGAGTATCGCCCTTCTCACCTTTCGGAGAAGCCTGTCCTTGATGCGTGGCTCCATGCAGTCCCGCGTGTAGAAGATGTATTCCTGCAATCCCTCGAGATGGGTCTTGCGAGGAAGGATTTTCCTTCTAGAATGGTCCCCCTCAGGATTTGAGTACATCCTGAACAGGCTATCCGCCAGTGTGGGCATGTTCTCCGCCTCACTGACGTGAACATAGTCGAAGCACTCGAGCAACGCACCGGGAATCCCTCTGTACCCCCGACCCTCAGCGTATTCGTAGCCCTCGAGGCCAGCGGTATCCATTATCATCAGCAGAGGGGTTTCAGCCCCATTGGCCCTCGTGGAAACGAGCTCTCGCACAATCCTAATCGCGAAATCGACAGACGGCTCGTCCGAGATTCCATCCACTATCGTTATGCCACCGGCGGAAATGTCCAGGTCGGTTAACTCGAACTCATCACAGTCAGGCTCCCATGATTCCCGCCTGAGGTCGTTGAACGTGCACATCGGGAGCCTGTCGGCCAGAGAGCGCAAGAAGCATCTTAGCGGAAGGCTCGGATTTATGACCGCGATGTTAATGGAACCGCGGAGCAACAGTCCCTCCACACTTCGGCTCACCCCGCCGAACATCTGGAGGATTAGGGCCTCGCTGAGCTCGCCATCCAGGTTCTTCCCCGAGAGCGAGTCCAGCATCAGTTCCTTGAACTCCCTGCCAGGTATTCTCGCTGATTTCTTGCCTTTCATCTTGTTCTTTGGGCTTCTCATCTTATCACCTCAATATAAGGCGTTTGTTTGCCAGCTCCCCAGAATCCATACTGAATAGAAAAGAGAGTATCTGCAAACCGTCTCAACAGGAGGCTACCTTTCTCCTGTTCCATCGGACAGTTGCAGGACCTCTCGTATGTCGCTGATTCTGTTCGGCGCATCAGACTTACTATCGCGGTCGAGGAGGAGTGCTCGGAAGCCCCGTCTCCCAACAGGAACAACATCGAGGTTCCAGGTGTCCCCGACCATGACTATGTGCTCCTTCCTCAGGCCTTCTCGGTTCTTGAACTCGATCAGGTACTTCGCCTTGTCGTTCTTGATCACTACGCTGTCGAAATATCGTCTTACGTCGAAGTGCGACACGAGCGGGTGCAGAACGTTCTCGACATTCCGGGACAGGATGTGAAGCCTGTGTCCCTGCTTCTTGAGCGCCTGCAACAGAGCGGGAGCTCCTGGGTCCAGTTCGAAGTACTCCATAGCCCTCTTCACCGTCTTTTCTCCATTGTCCCAGAAGTCCTCGCTCGTCTTCCCTTTGCGAACTTGATACAGCGTCCCTTCGGCATCGAAGAAGATGTGAAGAGGCTTCTGTGCGCTCATTGCGATACGGACTAGGAGCATTCTCGATATCAAGCTTGCCTTAGACCGTATGAAAAGAAATCATATCGTTTGACGGAACGTATAAAGTTTCAAATATCTGGAACATACTTTGGTGGAACATATGCCTACGCTGTTTGGCACTCTGGGATGGCGACCCGCTTCACTCATTCCTTCGATCAAGTCCACAGAGGGGATAGAGAAGGTGATATTCTACCACAGCGACCACGAGAGAAGCAAGAAGGCAAGGGACTCTGTAGTGGAGTATTGTAACGATAGAAACATACCTGTGCGGCCCCTTGAGCTGAGAGATGCGTTCGACATGATTGAGATCGCGAAGAAGATAAGAGCTGACATAAGAAGGGAAAGGAGCGAGGGAGGAGCGATTGCGAAGTTCAACATAGGAGGCGGAACGAGACTGATGAGCAGCGGGGCGCTTCTGGCTTGTATTCTTGAGGGCGTTCCCACAACATATGTCCACGATGACAACCTAACTGAGTTCCCGCTCCCGCTACTTCAAATAGAATATTCTGCGGCTCTTACACCCAAGCAGAAGGAAATGCTCTCATTTCTTGTCAGCCACGGGCGCCCTATCACTCAGACAGAGCTCTCCAAGGAGCTCGAAATCCACAAGGCCACGATAAATCATCACATAAAGGAGCTAAAGAGAAAGGGTTTGGTGAATGTGAGGACAGACCCGAAGGATTCGAGGAGGAAGAGGATAGAGGCGGCTCCATTCATCGAGCTGCTTGTGGAATGAGGATGATTTCTTGACGAGAACGGTTCTGATATCCACTTTCGGATTCGACGAAAGGAAGATAATCGCGGCAACATGCTCACTTGCATACGATAAGCTCGTCCTCGTCGTCGGCGATGATATACTGGATACGCAGAGCTATCTCCGACTGAAAAAGATGGAAGGCTATGGACCAAACAGGATGGAGACTGTAGTCGTGGATATTCACGACTTCATGGATTGCCTGGATAAAGTGAACGATACAATAAGGAAGTGGGACGAGGAGGGCAACAGGGTGATTCTGAACATCAGCGGCGGGACCGTCATACTCGCTGACGCAGCTCTCCTGGCCGGGTACCACAACGGTATCGAAATATTCCACGTGGATGAAAAGGTGACGAAGCTTCCAGTCATTCAAGGCATAAGGGTGAGCGACAGATTTACAGAACGTCAAGCGCATCTAATCAAGGCTCTTGAGTGGGATGATACCATTCCGAATCTGATGAAGAAGCTTCAGGACAAAGGTCTGGATGAGCGAGTGATTAGGCGGGAGATCCGCAGACTTTCTGAGGGTGGTGTGATAAAGGCACGCCTTGAGAAGGGCCAGATAAGATTGGGCTTCAATGAAGGGCAGGAATGGTTTGGACGCTTCTTGTAACAGCCTCTTGCGCCCTTCTGAGGCTTCTGTATGTGCCGAATAGAATCCGACATGATTGTGGACTTCTGTCGTTCTTGATCATGAAGGAAGACATTTCTTGTAGATACTCTTCAAGCACAGGTGGACATGAAGATTACTCTTCCTCTTTTGGGTGGAATTCGCCTCGCCCTCTCGCCTTTGCGGAGTGCGAAGCGTTCGTGAGATAAAGTGAGCCGTGGAACCTGTGATATCTGGCGTATCCCAGGAGCCTCATGGGGCTCACTATCCTTTGTGGGGCACTATCCGCCACAAAGCGAACGGAATCTAATCTCGGAACGAAATGGCTAGACGACCTCTATGAGTTCGACATCAAAGGTCAGGTCTTTCCCGGCCAAGGGATGGTTAGCATCTATCGTCACACTCGATTCAGAGACCTCGATTACCGTGACCACTGTTGTTGCACCGTTTTGCTGACGGATTTGTAGTTGCTGACCGGCTTCTGGTTTCAAATTAGGCGGAATTTCCTTTCGATCAACCATCACCACCAAATCCTTGAGATGTGGGCCATACGCTTCATCCGCATGGATTTTGATGGTTTTCGATTCGCCCACATTCATCCCGATTATGGCTTGTTCAAAGCCCGGGATTATCTGACCCTCGCCTATGGTAAATTGCAGAGGCTCGTCGTCGGTCGAGGAATCAAATACTGTGCCATTCTCCAACCTACCTGTGTAGTGGACTTTGACGGTATCGCCATTTTTTGCCTGTGACATTCTATCCTCCTTTCTTTTTCGGGTACTGTGATCCAAGGAATGTGTCGGAGATCGATTTTCAGACAAGAGAAGTTGCCGATGTCAATCTGGGAAATCGTTGATTTCCACGCTACCCATTGCTGCAGGGAGTTCCATTATGGATCTGTTGCTTGTGAGGACCGCTCACCAAGACCGCCGTCCTCTATCTTGACGGCCTGCACGACGGGGGCGAGCCTTATCAACGGCAAGCGTTCGTCCCTTCAACTCCTTTCCATTCAGGCCTGTAATCGCCTCTTGGGCTTCAGATTCAACGGGCATCTCTACAAATCCGAATCCTCTCGATACTCCGCTGAGCTTGTCAGTGATGATTTTGGCCGATGCGACCTCTCCGAAGGCTTCGAAAGCCTCCCTGAGTTCATTCTCGGTGACCTCACGTGGTAGATTACCTACGTATATGTTCATTCTATTCCTCTTTCGTCTCCCGTTCACTACGGTCCGGGAAACGTCTCAGACGGCTCCTATTGCAGCTATGGCATTTAAGTCTTTGGTCATGCTAGATGGCCGGTGCAGAATGGATAGACGATACCGTTCTCTTAGTAGATCAAACGTATTGCTGGCCTCAGTAGCTAACAAGGTTCGAAAGGTCTCTTCTTAGCCATTTGAACCATCGATTCTACATCGCCTTCAAGATGGCACCGATTTCCATCATTATTCTTACACTGGCACCAGGTCTTGGAGCGGGGTATGGACCGTCCTCGGGGTCAACTACGGATTCTGGGGCATTCGGACCGATGGAGAGAACTATTCCTGTCAGAATGCAGGAGGCTCTTCAGGGGGAGACACGTTCTCCTGGACAAGACGAATACTATTCGTCATCCGCCATCAGTATCCGATATGGAGAGCAGTGTAGTCTGAAAAATCCCGCCCTCCGTAGGGGCCAAAGACATTTCTTCTCCGCCAGAATTCCTTGCCTTTCCTCATACAAAAAGTAGACATTGCGTCTACCTCGAGGTTCACTCTTACCTCTAAGTTTGGTTGATTTCATACCCACAATCATAACATTCTCTATCATGAACACAAATATTTCCTCCGCATACTGGACATCTCCACTTATCTTCCTGTTCCCTAAGCCACTCCTTCACGCCAAT
>JBHIFI010000023.1:0-31125 GCA_046761005.1 Thermoplasmata archaeon | reverse complement strand
ATTATCCTGCAGGCCTTCGGAGCCTGTGACCGGGGTTCGAATCCCCGTGAGCCCGCTTGTCATTCACAATCGGACGGATCGGGAATGCTTCCCAAATGTGTGTTAGCATCCATCCTTGTCCTTGAAGAGGACCGCTGAAGAGAAAAGCAACACGCATGACGAGTCTCGTCGTGCCGACGATTTCCTGCATAAGTCAGAGTAAAGAAGCTTTTAATAGCCATGCGTTTTTCACACACGGTGGTAGCAGATGGAAGACGTCGTTCTTTTAAGTGCAGTCCGAACAGCCATAGGCAAATTCGGCGGTGCATTGGTAAACCACAATGCGACACAACTCGGTGGTTTCGTTATCTCTGAAGCCATCAAGCGAGCGGGCGTCGAAGGACAGGACATTGAAGAGGTCATCATGGGAAATGTGCTTTCCGCTGGTCTCGGTCAGAATCCCGCGCGAAGAGCGATGATCTACGCGGCTCTTCCATATGAAGTGGGCGCGGTCACGGTCAACAAGGTCTGCGGGTCGGGTTTGAAGGCGGTAATGATGGCTGCAGATGCGATAAAAGCGGGAAGTCACAAGGTCATCGTGGCGGGTGGCATGGAGAACATGAATCAGTCCCCATACCTGCTGAGGAGGGCAAGGTTCGGCTATCGTCTGTTTGATGGCGAACTCGTTGATTCGATGGTCTTCGACGGTCTCTGGGATGTCTATAACGATTTTCATATGGGAATGACTGGTGAGATCATTGCGGAAAGGATGAACGTAACCAGGGAAGAGATGGACAAGCTGGCGTATGAGAGCCACATCAAGGCCGCAAGGGCCACTGAGGAAGGAGGATTCAAGGATGAGATTCTCCCGCTGGAGATTCTGCAAAAGCGTGGCGAACTATTCGTTTTTGACAAGGATGAGGGAATCCGCCCCGACACTTCAATAGAAAAGCTCGCTGCACTGAAGCCTGCCTTCAAGAAGGATGGTGTTGTGACTGCAGGAAACGCCTCTCAGATAAGCGATGGTGCGTCAGCACTCGTTATCATGGCCAAGAGTGAGGCGGAGAAGAGAGGAATCGAACCACTTGCAAAGGTAGTCGCATACAATACGAGTGGTGTGAGACCAGAGCACGTCATGGAGGCTCCAATCCCGTCCGTCAAGGCTCTTCTGAAGAAAACTCAGCTTACCATAGACGACATCGATCTTTTTGAGCATAACGAGGCGTTCGCTTCTGCGAGTGTGGCAGTGAAGAGGGAGATCGGGGTTCCTGATGGGAAGTTCAACGTCAATGGAGGCGCTGTCGCTCTCGGTCATCCAATAGGATGCAGTGGGGCGAGGGTCCTCACAACTCTTCTGTACGCGATGAAGAACAGGAATGCGGGAAGAGGATTAGCTACCCTCTGCCTGGGAGGAGGAAATGCGGTCAGCATGATTGTGGAGAGGTAATCATGAAGATCGAGAGGATTGGTGTTCTCGGCGCCGGTACCATGGGAAACGGGATTGCACAGGTCGCAGCGCAGAGCGGATATCGAGTCATCATGCGTGACATCGAGCAGAGATTCATCGATTCAGGGATGGAGAAAATAAAGAAGAACCTCTCGAGGAGAGTGGAAAAAGGGAAGCTGAAAGAGGACGAAATGGAAGACATTCTGTCGAGAATTACACCCACGCTGAAGATGGAGGACTTGAGCGGTTCCGATGTCCTCATTGAGGCGGTCATAGAAGATGTTCATCTGAAGAAGAACGTCTTTGAGGAGTCCGACGCTCTGTGTGGACCAGACGCGATATTCGCGACCAACACTTCGAGTATATCGATCACGGATTTGGCATCCGCTACGAAGAGGCCGGGGAAGTTCATAGGGATGCACTTCATGAATCCAGTCCCCGTAATGAAGCTGGTCGAGGTGATAAGGGGGCTTCAGACGAGTAATGATACCGTGACCACGATACTGGACCTTGCAAGAAGCATGGGAAAGACACCTGTGGAAGTCAACGACTATCCAGGCTTCGTTTCCAACAGGTTACTCATGCCGATGATAAACGAGGCCGCTTTCTGTCTAATGGAGGGTGTGGCAACGAAGGAGAACATAGATACAGTAATGAAGCTGGGTATGAACCACCCCATGGGTCCGCTCGAACTCGCAGACCTCATAGGTCTCGATATCTGCTTGTCCATAATGGAGGTCCTGTACAACGACTTCAAGGATTCAAAGTACAGGCCCTGTCCTCTTTTGAGAAAAATGGTGAGGGCTGGACTCCTCGGAAGAAAGACGAAGAGAGGATTCTACGAGTATGAGTGATCATTCAGGAGGCTCTTCTGGCGGTTCCACATAGGCTATATCCTCAGCGCCAACCCACTCCTCAGCCTTCTTCCTCCTTCGCAAGAGGAGTATTATGAGGATAATGACGAGAACGGCGATGATGAGAATCATCCACCATAGGTCGAGCAAGGTCAATGAATGCGTCAGTCTAACACTCACATCGATGGATTGATTGGGCTCAAGGTGAACGGATTTCGTTACGGTGTTGAATCCCTCCTTCGAGAATCTTATTTTATGATCGCCCGCTGGTATGTCCTCGAAAACATAGGAACCGTTAGAGCTCGTGTGGACTGTGTTGTCCAGCTCCAGGATGGTAATCTTTACATCAGCAAGCGCAACACCATTCTCGTCCCTCACCTGTCCGAATATCGTACCTATGCCTGTTTCCGTGGTGAAGGTCCAGATGTAATCCTCCGACAAGTGATTTCCCGTTCTGTCCATCGCCGATTGCGTTATGGTCACCGTATACTCGGTCGCATAGTCGAGATCGAAATCGGGAATGAACGTCATCTCTGCTCCGTTCCAATCGAAGGTGCCGTCCCCTTCTTGCCATATAGTAATCCCATCAGTGTAGTAGAAGGCGCCTTGCACAGAATTCTCGTCCATCAGCTCGCTGAAGCCAACGATGATGTTTTCCATCACTGGAACCTGATTGCCTGCGGGAGAATTCGACACGACTGTTGGAGGAATATCGTCTGGGATGGTCTCGATCACAAAACTCCAGTTATAGTCGTCTCCTCCTATGCCATTGTTGTCTCCATCTAAGTGATTCCCAGACTCATCCATAGCTACCGACCCATCAAGAGTTACTGTGTACGTCCTCCCGTAGTAGAGAGCGGGTTTCGGAACGCAGGTGAGTACATCCTTCCCTCTGTTCCACGTAAGGTTGCAGCCGGATTTGTCCCACATTGTAGTTGAATCTGTGTAGCTGAAGGAATCGTTCACGGAATCGGTATCCATGTTCTCATTGAAACGTATCTGGATGATTGTCATTGCATCCACATCAGTTTCTCCTGATTCTGGAATGTGCTCAACGACTTGCGGGGGATCATCATCTAGGGGCTCCGTTGTAAAGTTCCAGGCATAGTTCGCTCCTCCTAGCAGGTACGAATCGCAGTTGTCTTTGGCTATTGATCCATTAATCGTCACGTTGTAGTTCGTGTTCGCTTGAAGATTCACGAAGGGATTGAATACCATTGTGTCGGAGATGTGATTCGTTGAGTCCCATGTGATCTCGCCATGGGAGCCGTTCCAGACATCGATTCCATCGGAATAGGAAAAGGCCGCCGAAACCGAACTCTTGTTCATAGGTCTGTCAAAGATCACTATTATGTTTGCAGAGATGGAAACAAATTGTTCCCCGTTGGTGGGACGGGTACTACTGACCTCTGGCGGGGGTCCAGGTTCCGTCGTGAAATTCCACGAGAAGTCTGGCCCCATGGTTCCGTCGCTGTCTCCATCGAGGTACAGCCCAAACACGTCTTTTGCAGTAGAGGAAAGGAGGGTAGCATTGTAGCGCGTGCAACATGCATATGACTCATCTGGCGTGAAGGTGAAGGAGTAGTTCATCGGCCAGGCAAACTCACCATGTCCCTGATTTCTGACAACCCCCGCGTCAGTGTATTCGAAAGCTTCCTCAACGGAGGTCCGATTCATCGACTTGCTGAAACTCACGGTGATTGGAGTATCCACAGTTACAGGTACACTACCATCTGGACTCCAATCAATAACCCTCGGAGGTTCCGTTGGGGATATCGCGACAAAGGTTTCAGTGTGCGATGAATTCATGGGGATATACCTTGGGTTGTTCTCGAAAATCTTTCCTGGGTAGTAGACTTCGATTTTCGTTTGATTGTCTGACTCGCCCACGCTGGAATAGATTCTGTCCGTGACTACTATCCAACTCGCCTCTCCTAATGAATCTGTTTTGGGGTCTGGTCCGCCGAAGTATGCCGTTCTATAGACAGGCTGACCTAGAAGTGATGGCGGGATATCAGTCACCTCAATGTCTACGCCTTCGAGAGGAAACAGTGTCTCATTAAGGACACGAACATGTAGAAAATTCTTGACGGTGAGATCGGAAGCTGGATCAACTATGGAGATGTCTCCCTGAAAGGTCGTACTCAGGGTGGTCGCATGTGAGCTGTTGTCCAGAAAGAAATCGATGGAGGCGCCACTGAGGGTGGAATTCTCCAACAGAAAATCCGAACTGCTACCAATCACTGAGTAAAGGGTGGAGGAGTTTACTTCGAGATGTCTTATCGTCGGGTCAGATTCGTTCACCATCAATCCTATATCTGCTCCGAAGATTGCGGTGCGATCGAGTATAGGTGGGTCGGGTGTTCCATTTATGAAAACGCCAATGTATGAGGCCGTTATGTTGCTGTCTAAGATGAAGGAGCTAGAGCTGGAACTGTTGAATTGAATCCCCCACCAGGGAATCGCACTCGTTCCGTTCTGATTGAAGAGAACATCGAATGCTCCGAGTGTGTTCTCAACGAAGAGCCCAAAACTGTCATTGAAAAGGACCTCCACTCCCGATTGTATCGCCAGTGAGCCTGAATCCTTCACATATATGTCGCCTATCGCTATGTATGGACTTCCCGTTAGAATCCACGATTCACCGGTGGTGATTGGGCCTTCGACATACGTTTGTGCGTCCGCCAAGGGAGCAAAGAAAATAATTGAGCTTAGGAGTAATGTTGGTATCGCAACAGTCACACACACTCCAAATCTAGCGTTTCCCATCCTCTTCACCGGGTTCCGTGCCCTCTGGTTCGCAAATCATGTCGGTGCCTAATAATCTTTTTGCATGAATCGGCTACTGGAGCTTCGAACCAAAAGAATTTTTAGTCCGTTTGCAGATAAGTTATAATTTCTCTGCGGTGACGCGATGCTATACAAGACAAGAAAGCAGCATACGAAGGAGGAAATCCTATCCCTCATGGAAGGTCTGGTGAGAAAGTGGTTCCAGAGTAAGTTCGATGAAATTACCGAACCGCAATCCTATGCTGTTCCCCTCATACACAAGAAGCAAAACGTTCTCGTATCTTCTCCCACTGGGTCTGGGAAGACCCTGACTGCTTTCCTTTCCATAATAAATGAGCTCTACAAGGTGCAACTTGCTGGCGAGCTAGAGGACAAAATATACTGCGTCTACATCTCTCCCCTGAAAGCCCTGGCGAACGACATCAACAAGAACCTCAACGAGCCTCTCAGAGAAATGAGTGAGATCGCTGAGAAGGAGGGGATGGATCCTCCTTTAATTCGCGTTGCGGTGAGATCGGGAGATACCTCTCCCTATGAAAGACAGAAGATGTCGAGAAAGCCACCGCATATATTTATCACCACTCCCGAGTCCATAGCTCTTGTTCTTTCGACTCCAAAGTTTAGTAAGAAGTTCAAGGATGTCGAGTACGTCATCGTGGACGAGATCCATGAGGTATGCTCATCTAAGAGAGGGGTGCACCTCTCGTTATCGCTCGAGAGGCTTAGAGAGCAAGTCGGCCACAACTTTGTGAGAATAGGCCTCTCAGCGACGATAGCGCCGATGAATGAGGTTGCCAAGTTCCTGGCGGGCTATGAAAATGGGCGGCTCAGGGATATGAACATCATCGAAGTGGAAAGCAGAAAGAAGCTGGATTTCAGCGTTTTGTGCCCTGTCAAGGACATGATGATTCTTCCGTTCGAGATAGTCAATGCAAAGATGTATGACACACTAAAGGGGCTCATAGACGACCACAGAACGACTCTGATCTTCACCAACACGAGGAGCGGGACGGAGCACGTCTCACTAAAACTGAAAGAGAGGGGTGTTCATAATCTCGCGGCCCATCACGGAAGCCTGAGCAAGGTCACAAGATTGGATGTAGAGGAGAGGTTGAAGAATGGTGATTTGAAGGTGGCTGTCTCATCCACATCGCTTGAGTTAGGCATAGACATCGGTTATATCGACCTCGTGTGCCAGATAGGCTCGCCCAAGTCGATAGCCAAGGGTCTGCAGAGGATAGGAAGGGCAGGCCATGCTGTTGGGGACATCAGCGTAGGCAAGATGGTGGTCTTCGACCTAGACGACCTCGTTGAGTGTGCTACGATTGCCAAGAATGCCTATGACAACAAGATAGACAGGGTGGATATGCCGGCCAATTCTCTGGATGTTCTCGCTCAGAGTCTCGTTGGAATGAGTCTGGAGAAGAGGTGGGAGGTGGATGATGCTTTCGACTTGGTGCGAAGGTCCTATTCATATCACACCCTGAAGAAGAAGGATTTTCTCAACACACTCAAGTATCTCTCGGAAAAGGACACCTCAGCCAGGGTGTATGGAAAGATATGGCTCGATGAAGGAAGATTCGGTAGGAAGAAGAAATCGAGGCTAATCTACTTTACAAACATTGGCACAATTCCCGAGGAGGGAAACTACAAGGTTTTCAACATCCACGGCTCCCCGCTGGGAGACTTATCCGAGAAGTTCGTGGGATACCTCAAGGAGGGGGACGTCTTCGTACTGGGGGGACGCACATACAAATTCAAGAGGAGCAGGGGAATGAGGATTTACGTTGAGGATGCTTCAGGAAGGAAACCCACCGTTCCCTCCTGGGTGGGAGAGATGCTTCCCAGGAGCTTCGATCTTTCGATAGAAGTCGGGAAGTTCAGACGTCATGTGCAGGAGAAGCTGCAGGATGGCGAGGAGGAAACAAAGGAGTGGCTAACGGAAAACTACAGGGTGGACACTGGAGGGGCTCGGAGCATAATCAGCTATATCAAGGAGCAGAGGTCATTGATACCTCAACTTCCGACCGAAAAGGAACTGCTCATTGAGGGCTATATCGATCCAAAAGGAAATAGGAACATCATCTTTCATTTCTCCTTTGGAAGAAGGGTGAACGACGCTCTCTCTCGGGCGTATGCCTTCGCGCTGTCAAACAAGCTGAAGTGTAACATCCGTGTATCTGTGACCGATAACAACTTCATGCTCACCTCTCCGAAGAAGGTGGCCTTGAAAGGAATCGAGAAGCTCGTCACGAGTGATATAGTAGAGGACATCCTGAGGAGAGCTCTCAGGAACACAGAGCTTTTCAAGCAGAGATTCAGGCACTGCGCAACGAGGAGCTTCCTCGTTCTGAGGAGCTACAAGGGTAAGGAGGTGTCCATAGGAAGACAACAGCTGAGGTCCACAAGAGTCATGGACGCCTTTCACGACATAAAGGAGTTCCCGGTGATTCAGGAAGCTTACAATGAGATCCTTAATGACTTCATGGACCTTCCTCATGCGAAAGAAGTCCTGAAGAAAATCGAGAGCGGTGAGATAAGAGTCAGGAGCACGCGCTACTCTTCAACTCCTTCGCCGTTTGCACATAATGTCATCCTCGCGGGTATATCCGATGTTGTTCTTATGGAGGACAGAAGTTCCATGCTCAGGGAACTTCACCGCCAGGTTCTGAAGAGGGTCTTTCCGGAGTCCGAAATTGAAAAAGTGCAGTTCAGCGAGGAGAGGATATCGGCTTATTTCAGGAGAAAATTGCCCAGGATAAGCGAGAAGGATGATATTCTGACTCTACTCGAAAAGGCGGGAGCAATGAACATATTGAGGCAGAAGGGCAGGAACATCTTCGATTGTTCCGATGTTGATTTTTCCACTGTTCGTGGGTGGTCAGATGAACTCATCGAGGAGGGAAAGGTGGAGTCCGTCTGGACCACGAGAGGCTCTCTGTACAGCCTCAAGGACGACATACCCGCCTATGCAGTCATATTCAGAAAGAGAATTCGAATCGGGGATACTGAGAGAAAGATTCTGGATGTACTGGATAAGGGCCCTGCAAGAACCAAGGACATTGCGAAAGCTATTGGGATGAAGATCAAGGAGGTCTCGGACACTCTCGCCTTGCTTGAGAGGGCGTATGTGGTGAAGAGGAAGCAAGCGAAGGAAATCCTTTGGCAGAGGCGGGAAGTGGAGCCAGCGGACTTTGAAGAAGCTCTGGAGCACCTCGTAAGAATCACCTTGGGAATCGAAGGGCCAATGTCGATCTCTGAGCTGGCATATGCCCTAGGTCTGGAGGAGATCATTCTCAAGGAGACGTTGAGAGAGCTTGAGGAGAGAGACATAGTTCGCTCTGGAAACTTCATGATCGGTGAGGAGTTCCAGTACATTCTCTCGGCGGATCTTCGCGCGCTTGAGAGGAAAGAGGAGAGGGAGACACACTCTGAGGACAACGTTAAGTTGCATCTTATGAGGAAGCAGCTGAGAAATCTGAAGACCATTGATGAATACTTTGACAACTTCCTTGAGGTAGGACATCTTCTAGATATCTACAATCGACTTCCTGACTTCGACATGGAGGAATGGAATTCTAGAAGGTTGAGAGGGGACATCCTTCATGGAAGGTTCCTCGGTGGACGTGTGAGATTCGTCAGGCGAAAAGAGGCCCCGCTCTTCGTATCGGCCTATCGAAGAGAGAACATCACAAAACTGGACAAAGAGATATTGACCTACATCAAATCCAGGGATGGTGTAAACATCTTTGAGATTGCGGAGAAGCTCAAGCTTGACAGGGGAAGGGCGAAGGCGAGTGTGGAAAAGCTCGACAGGAATATGTACATCGTTCGAAAGTTCCAACCGCGAGAAGGTTGGACAACAAAGAATGTCTACATCGCATTAGAGGACATGGAAGAGGTGAAGGGAGCGAGAAAGAGGATCGTGGAGAGGTTCCTTCGGGGATATGGTCCCGTCCCTCTGTTAGGAATCAGATGGTACACATCGTTTCCAGTGGAGGAGATACGTGGGATTCTCCACAATTTACAAGAGGAAGGTGTCGCTCAGAAAATTGCTGTGGGCAAAAGCGGCGAGAGGGAGATGTGGATACCCTCCGATGAAGTGGAGCAGTTGGGAAAAGCGGGAGGGAAGGTGGAGAATGGCGTAAGGATTCTGTCCCTTTACGATCCGTGGGTTCAGCCACTGTGGGCCCAGCTGTCAAGCAGATATGGAGACAGTTGGTATTACCCTGTCTTGAGAGATGGAGATCTTCTCGGTACTGTGGAGATATGGGAACTTGGCGGATGCATTGAGGTCAGGGACATTCAGTTATCGAACAATGAGCACATCATTGAACTCATTGGGGCGATAGACAATCTGATGCGTTTCTTCGAAAAGAAAGGCTACGACCTCGTTAAGATTACAGGAGCCTTTGGAAAGAATATACTGGACATCAAGGAGCTGGATATCTTTCTCGAGAACGGGTATCATGAGGTCCAGGACTTCATAGCAAAGGGAGGATTCCTTCCCCTCTCCTTCACCGATGAGGAGATAATGAGCTACTTGCTTTGGAAGCAGAGAATTCATCCTGATAGGGCGTTTGAGAACGTTCTTGAGGCCGTGCAGGAGTTGGGCGGTCTCAGGTCAGATTTTGCTGCTCGTTTGCGAGTCAGAGATCCTCAACGGCTTTCGAGGATGTTCTTTTCGGGATTGGTCCTCAAAGGGCGTCTGATTCCAGACTATCAGATGTTCTGTACACCTGAGGACCTCTCTCTTTACAAGAAAGCCAAGAACTTCGAGATCGACGAGTACGCGAGGATGGTTCTCGATGTCGTCAGGAACGAGGAACCCGTTAAGAGGAACAGGCTTTTCGTGAGATCACCTTTGGGCTACGGAAATACGCTGGACGCGGTAAGGAACCTGAGCAAGGGTCTATACATAACACGGGCACCTCAAAGGGGCTCCTATATAGTCACTGTCCGATCTTCAAGGCTCTCGGTACGGAAAGCCAGGAAGAAAGTCATCGCTAGGATTTTTGAGAACTTCGGTATCTTCAGTGCTGAGGGTCTTGCCACCTTTACCAAGTTCGAGTTCAGGATGGAAGAGACCAGGAGGTTGCTAAGAGAACTCGAGGACGAAGGTGTCCTCGTCAAGGGCTTTTTCAGAGAAGGAAGTGACACGATATACTGGCTCTTGAGGAAGGATCTGGATTTGATGGGAAATATATCCATCAACCGCCGGTTTGTTCTCACGCCTTTCGATCTACTTTTTCACTACTTAAGAGAGCGAATAAGAGCTGAATTTGGAATGGGATGTGGCTTCGTGGTGTTTGACGGGCCGAGGATGGTCGGTGCATTTAGAGCAAGAAAGAAGGGGGACGAGTTGACAATCTTGGAGTTCATAGGAGATCAGGAGGCGAGAGCCATTGTGAGGGAATTCGCCACCTCAAACAGGCTCTGGATAAGGGAAGATCTGCGGGAGTATGACGATTGGGAAATCGTTGAGTGGTATGAGAGGATATACGGGAAAGGCAGATCAGGTTAGCTCTTCTTCTTGCAGGGTGGTCAAGGACATCTCGGCAATTCTTTTTGTTTGAGCAATTTCTTGAGCAGAATAGCCTGTGGAATTTCCCGCGAAGAGCCAATTCCCAGAAAAGAATAGGTCCACATTGGGCTTGGCAAGCGTGTATCCTCCCTCGGTCTTTACAAGTCCTAATTGGGCGGCTTCGCGCTCTTCATTCTCAATCTCCTGGAGCGTGAAAACCATTCTCAGATTCTCCCTAAAGTCGTGTATGTCGATCGGAATCCTGGCGCCCTCGTATCCTTTGAGGTAGAACCACTCGAGGGCCATGGCAACACCAAGTGCGAGGAAACAGAGCGCGAAAAGCACCTCTACCGCTATGTTCGTCACCTTCAGGTTCCCTAGGGAGTCCATCATGACTATCAAGAACATGAGGAAAGCAAGAATAGCCAGAAGGATGGACCTTCTGAATGCAATCCACTTAGGTGGATTTGCAGAGTCTCTCATTCTCCTGCCTGAATAGCGATCCAATAGAATGACGAAGAGGCAGAGTAGAAGGCCCACAATCCATGGGAAACCAAGCTCCAGCCAGGATATTTCAGTGAGCTGTCTTGATTCATAACCATAGAGCTTCGTTCTTGGGTGAAAGTTCAACCATGCGAACCAATAAGAAACAGTTGAATTTGCCTGGAGGGAAGTCAAGCTCTGATTACCGTTCTCACTGATGCCTGTGGTCATGTTCCAACGGTTCGTGTATTGGTCCTCCATCGTTGAATCAGAAATGTACGTGAACGACCTGTCGTCGGCCACATAGACAAAGGCAGCGCCATGAGCGTAGGTTACGACTATCCTCGTTGAATCAACAACATCCATCACGACTCTTTCATTGGAGAGCCGAGAAATCGGGTATGCCGAGTAGGTACCATTCAGGTCAATTCCCAAGACTGAGTCTTTTGGCCGGAGGGAAGGATCATCGAATTGATGCGGGAAAAGCACATCATCATTCCTCTTGTAGTTTCCATAGGGGTGTATTCCGTACTGTATGTTGCTTGGCGGTTCCAAGATGAGCGTGGAGGGATGAAGTGTCTCCCAATTTGACCAGTCCGTTCTTACCGAGGGAATCCTAGTGAGCACCCTGCCGGTGAGAACGCCCTTTATCGCCTTACCATCGATCTGACTCCAGAGGGATTGCGTCTCCTCGTCAAGCAGAAGGAGATTGTTCTTGTATACCCCATTATGAACTGCGAACGTGAGAACTCTTCCGTTGAGGACGCGACTATATACCACCGCTGAGTCTGAGAGAAAAGAGTACGTAACCGCTATGAGTATTCCTGATATGAGGTCGTTCACAACACCGTGCCATTCTAGGAGGGAAATAGGATAGGCCCGACTCTCGTTATTTATTTCTATGCCAATGATGGGGTCGCCGGGTGGCGGGGTAAAGTTCTCAAACGAGGGATTACTCACGGCTTTTATCGCCATGGGAGGAAAGACTGGAACTATCTCATCTGGATCCCTCACCTTGAAATAGAAAAAGGAGGCGAACAATATGATTACTATCAGGGAAATGACCTTTATTCTTCGCAAGGCAATCCAGAAGTTCAATCTCGACTGAATCCTTAAAGCTGTCGATTGTCTGGAACATTTTTATTGCCAATTCCGCTATACTCCTCCATGAAATCTTCAGAGGTCTTCGAAATCCTGGAGAAGTCCAAATCACAAATGGTCGACTCCCTAATCGGTATGTGCCGGATACCCGCTCTCGATCCAAGTTCTGGGGGGGACGGAGAGCTCGAAAAGGTGAAGTTCATTGAGAGATTACTTGGAGAGCTTGAAATCCCATTTGAGAGGGTAGATGCCCCAGATGAAAGAGTCTCTTGCGGTATTCGACCGAACATCTTAGTCAGACTACCTGGAAGGGAGAAGAAGACGATATGGGTGGTCTCTCACACCGATGTTGTCCCGCCTGGTGACCTAAGTGGATGGAAGCATGACCCATTCGACCCTGTAGTTGAGGGTGATAGGGTAATAGGCAGAGGCGTCGAGGACAACGGACAGTCCATCATTTCTTCGATATACGCCCTCTGGGCGGTAAAAAGGGTCATAGGAGAACCCAAGTTATCTGCTGGTCTGGCTCTCGTAGCCGAGGAGGAGACTGGGAGCAGTAAGGGAATATCTTATCTCATTCAAGAGGGGGTGTTCCGGAAAGATGACATCATCGTTGTGCCAGACCGTTTCTCTGCCGACGGATCTGAGATTGAGGTGACCGAGAAGAATATCCTTTGGATTCGGTTGGAAGTGGAGGGGAGGCAGGCACACGCGAGCACGCCCGAGAAGGGTATCAATGCGCACAGAGCGGGTGCGAATCTCATCGTCTGGATAGACGAACATCTTCACGAGATTTTCAACAAGAAGGATTCACGTTTCAAACCCGTTATATCCACGTTCGAGCCTACAAGGAAGGATGCCAACGTTCCCAATGTCAATACGGTTCCCGGAAAGGATGTGTTCTATTTCGACTGCAGAATTCTCCCGACCTACTCAACCGAAGCGGTGTTCAACGAGGCCGAGTCTCTAGCAAGACGGGCGGAGCGGGAATTCTCAGTAAAGGTAACTCTTGAAAAGGTTCAGGACGAATCCAGTCCAGAAACTTCTGCGGACAGTGAGGTCGTTCTGAGGATACGAAAGGCGATTAGGCACGTCTTGGGTTTAGAGCCCAAGCCAGTGGGTGTGGGGGGAGGCACATGTGCCGCGCATTTCAGAAAAGCAGGCTTCCAAGCGGTTGTCTGCGGGACAGGAGACGAGACCGGACACAATGTCAATGAGTACGCAATAACAGAGAACCTGGTGAAGGACGCAAAAATCTATGCGGCTCTCTTCTCGGGTTAGCTCCTGTCGACAAAGCACTGGGTCTTTCGGCCCTGTCGGACGACGCGAATCATCTTTGCACTCGCAAGGATTCCGATGTGATAGTTGACAGTTGGCGGGGTTACGTTCATTGCCTTGGCAATTTCCTTTTGCGAAATCCCCGGATTCTCGTTTATTACGTCCACTATGTGCTTCTGCATGGTATTCATACGAAAATCACCGTCATCCGGGATTCTCATATGCTTTGGATAGAACCTTCTGTAGAGGCCGAACTTGCGCGACTTGATGAATTCCTCCCTTTCAAGGGTCTTCAGGTGGTGAGCAAGAGAGCCATTTGTGAGGTTGAGTGCATGCTTGATAGCATTGTAGTGCTCACCCGGATTTGCCAGTATGTATCCATAGATCTGGCCGCGAATGAAATGGTCCAACACTCTCTCCCTTCTGATTTTCGAGTACAGCGGTGCGAATAGGAGAAAGAGGGCGAACTTGACATTCTCGCTTATTATTGCTGCTATCGCTATAGCCGAAAGGGTAGCGACAGTTGCACCAGCCACATATGGGGTTTCAGGTGGAAGAACTGGAGGAGGAGCCGGTACGGGTGCGACCTCTATTGTAAATGTTTGGACATCGGAAAGACCGAAAACATCTCTGACCTCTATCCGAACGGTTTTCGTGCCTGAGTCCGTTGGGGTCCACGTCAACAATCCATTCTCATCTATTCTCATTCCTTCCGATCCGATAATGAGCTTGTACATGATTGTGTCCCATTCTGGATAGTTATCCTCAACAATGATCTGGTAGGAATATTCGCTTTGAACATCGGCCTCCGCGGGCGGAACGCTCACTATTCGAGGCACACCATTGACCCAAACACTGAAAACATTGCTTTTCGTTGGATCATTTCTTGGATTACCGTCCCAAGCATCAACCTGAAACTTCAACGATCCTGACCAACCTGAACTTGCTTTGAAACCCAGGAAATGACCGTTCAATGTCGCGTCAAGGTTTGAGGGATCTTCTTCAAAAATGAGGGCGAAGATAAGGGTTCCGTAATCGTCATAGAAGTATTGCCTCAGGTCGATGAGTTCGTCTCTAGTCTCTCCCTCATTGAGGTGGAAGGTGGAAGGAATTGGCATGACCAATTTGGCTGGGAAATCCTCCATAAAGAAGACAAGAACGAAACCCGCGACGCGGACGGCAACATCCTCTAGAGAATCTTCGTTGAAATCACCCGAGGCAAGAAGCCTCACTCCCTCAGGCTCGGTCATGGTTATGAATGGTGGTGTTTGAAGGGTGAACCCTGAGGATTGACTCACAACGCTCAAATTGCCATCAGTTAGTGAAACGAGTATCTCGCTAGTTCCATCTTTCTCAAAGTCCACTAGGGCCGATGTTGAAACATTGCCGTAGATGTCAATTGCATCGGATAGTGAAAACTCACAAGACACATTGGAGAAGAGGATCTTCAGAATCCCGGGCGGGTCATCGCGATAGCTCGGCCTAGGTATGATGATGTCGACCCGATTGTCTGAGTTGACATCTCCCACGGACATGTATTCTGGGTTGTAGTCCATTCTGTCGAGCATGACAGTGGAGCTAATTTCGAATATAAGGTCTATCTGTATGTAGGAGGCGAGATGATAAGGAGACGCCACTACGAAATCGATGAGATCATCATCGTTTATTCTTGCAAGGGAGAGAGAGTCTCCCGCTGCGTCTGGTATGCTCAATTTTCTATCAGGATTGAATAGTCCTGGGATAGAGGGATCCTGAAAGAAAATGGTGGTTCCAAAAGCTCCCGTCACGAAAATATCGTTGCGACCGTCCAACCCATAATCTCCCACTGCCACATCACGAGGATGATTAACGAATAGGGTCGTTGTCAGTGCAAATTGGTCGAGAAACTGCCGCTCATAAACGCTAATTTGATCCTCACTCAAAACGATAAGATCGGATTCCCCATCGCTGGTGACATCCCCGCTGGAGATTTTTGAGGGGGCGAGGGTAGGGATCCATGTGGTGGGGTATGCTGGCAGACCGTTTGGACCTTGAAAATAGAGAAAAACGGCGTCATGGGTATAACTAGCAACGGCCAAGTCATCAAGGCCATCGGAGTTGAAATCATCTACTATGATGTCACCCATCCCTAGAGCTTCGATTATCTGAACGACGCTTCCTGGGTGAGGAAGACCTCTCGCCAAAGGGTTCGCTGATAGGAAAAGAGAAACGCCTAGGAGCGATGCAAATAGAAGAACTCCTATCCTCTTGAATTTCCTCATTTTTCCCCCTCTATCTGTAAGAGATATGGGACTCTGTCGTTTTCTCTTTTTCCCTCCGCGGGGACGGAGAAGGACTCAGTTGTGTTATTCTCCCCGAACTTATATCTTTTGATTGGTGAACGCTTCGAATTAACTTATAAGCTTTTCGGTGCTCCTGGGATGCCTGAAGTGCTGAATCTCGAAACGAAATCAGCACACCGCGCGGCACCATCGTAGTCGCCCATTTTTGCTAGAACATATCCCTTATTCACCCATGCCTCCCTGTACTCTTCGTCGATCTGGATTGCCCTCTCGTAGCACTTGATAGCCTCCTCATATTTTTTCAGTCTAGTGAGCGCGTTTCCCTTGTTGTTCCAGGCGACCTCATAGTTTGGATTCACCCTGATGGCCTCGTTGTAGCATTTCAGAGCTTCCTTGTGTCTTCCGAGGCGGGAGAGCGCAGTGCCCTTATTGACCAAAGCTACTTCATTGTTCGGACTCAACTTCAAGGCATTGTCTATGCACTCAATGGCTTCTTCGTATTTCCCTAGTATAGTGAGCGCAGCACCTTTGCTGTACCAAGGAACATCAAGACTGAACGACCAATCACTGGAGTCCTTGAGGGTGGACGAGGCGGTTATTGCCCTATCATATGAGTCTATGGACTCTTTGAACCTCCTTTCCCGGTACTTCCTATCTCCCGCCAAAATCTCTGTATCTATCAGAATCCTGATCCACTTTGCCCTTATCAGTAGGACGACACTAAGCGTTATGTACAGGAAGCCCAAAATCCAAAGAGAAAGGGCCGTTGCTTCGCCTATACTCCAAGGATTTGGCAACCCGAGCGAGGAGAAGGACATGAGAAAGATGAGTAGAGATCCGGCAGACCATATCAGGAATACGAGAAAATCACGTCTCATGGCAAGTATCCCAAGTAGGGTTAGCGCTCCGCCAGCAATCACGATGGTGAAATCGATGGAAGCTAATGCGGTTGAGGCACTCAGCATATATACGAAGGGAACGAGAATTACTGCAGTACTACCTGCAAGAAATGGAATCGCCTTGGGTGCTCTGGATTTCCAATTTTTCGGGAGATTAGTTAGGGAAAGTGAAAATCCTGAACCAAAGAGGACGCCAAACACCACAAGCATGATCCAAAAAGACAGGTCAAGTCCTGCCTGGCTTGAGATATAGTATATCGCAAGGGCGACGAGGCTGGAATAGACAAGAAATTCCTGGGTCTTTTGGATATATATTCTTCGCCTCTGAAGGAACTTCTCTCGCGGGATCTTCCGCGGAATTACGGGAGGAGGAACCTTCCTCTCAACTGGTTTTTTCGGTACTTTCCTTTCTGGAATGATCCTCTTCTCTTTTTCGGCCGTAACCTCCCCTTCCATGGTTTCGATCAGCAGGACCCCTGGTACTTCTTCCGAAGTCTCCGTTGCCTCTAGCTCTTCCAGGAATTTATCTAGATCCTCCTCAATGTCGATTTTCTCGACGGAAGATTCATAATCGCCCAGGGAAGTCTCTCCTGAACATATCAAGCACTTCCCCGAACTCTCGTCCAAGTAGGCTCCGCACTCCGGACAAACCTTCTCCACCTCTTCCTCGGTTTTCGTGACAAAATCCCCAATGCCAATTTTCTTTTCGATCGGGAGAGACGCGCCGCATATATCGCACACATTGGCCTCCTCAGAGAGGAAAGCCCCGCATTCCGGACATAGAAACATTGCATCCGCAATACCCGCCCTTTCTAAGGGGGGTTTTGTAATATCCATTGCTCCCTCTGGAAGGTCCTTCAGCCGAAAGCTGCATGTCGGACAGGTGATGTCCGAGGGTCTAGTGAAATCCCCACATTTCGGACACACCGAAATTGCCTCGGGTTCTTCACTAACTATCTCTTCTAGGCTCGCCAACGAATCCTCAAGCTTTGAACTGTCCAAATCATCAGCGGTTACGGCATCCATGGGAGAACCGCAGTTCTCGCAGAACTCATCGCCGGGACCGACTTCCTTGCCGCAAATAGGACAGATGGTATTTTCCTCACCACTCAAAGCGCTCACCGTAATGTCCAGGCTGCTGTACTCGTATTATATAAATTGCCTGGATATTTAATTGTTGTCTAAAGCTTCTCAATTCAGGCACAGTTAAAGATATATCTGCTACCGATAATCCAGCGGTTTCATGGATGTGCCGTTTATCGCTAGCGCAATTATGGCTGGGAGCCCAGCTTTTGTGCTCATCTGGCACGCACTCAAAGATTACGATTATCCTCGCGTGGAGAAGACCCTTTTCGATTTCCAAAAGGTCTTTTTCACGCTGGTTATTGGATTCATTTTCGGAGCAATTGGAAACATCCTCAGATTATCTCTTCAATACGGATACGGTCCTATCTGGATCCTATTTCTCCTTCTCACGGGAATGGCTATCCTGGAAGAATCTTTCAAGACAATATTCCTGAACATGAAGAGATTCCAGTTGAAGTTCGATACCACATTCTATGGCCTTTCTCTGTCCGTGGGAATAGCAGCGGCGATGGCATTCTATGACAGCTATTTTACTTTGCGAGTCGGGGATGTGGTCTTTGACCCTTTCATTCTTTTCGTACTCGCTCTACTATCAATCGGAATTGTCGCATTGCATGCCTCAACGGGATCGGTGATAGGATACGGGGCCTCAAAGGGCGACGTTTTCCCTAGCCTTCTCCGAGCCATAATATACAGGACATTCTACGTGTTACTCATACTCCCTTTCATCCTTATTCCGGAGATTCCAGACATTAAGTGGGTGGGGGTTACATTCTTGTTTGCCTCCTTTCTGTATGCCCTTCTGCTTTATTGGAGGGCGTACAACTTCATTCTTCCGGAATGCCTACCCGAGGAACTCAAGAAAAAGAGGATTAGGGAAGTGAGGAGGAAGAAACTAGCGAGAAATCGAGAGGAATAGCCAGAGAAATCCTGAACTATCTGTAGTTGATATCACCCACAAGTTTAATTGACATGTGATTGAGAGATAGCCCTAAAGATACAATTCAGAATGAGAATCACTATCGATAACTTCTGAACAAACTATATGTGACGTACAGTTCAATTAGTTCCAAATGACAAAATCTCTCTACAGCACTGTTTCAATACCCAGGGGGTTGCATATCTATATTCAACAACTCATAAAGCAGAACCCGCAGCTCGGCTACGTCAGCGTCGCTGATTTTGTGAAGGAGGCTATAAGAGAGAAATTGCAGGACGTCAAGAAACAGTAGGTGTGATTTCAAAACTGAAAACGGATTCGAAATCATGATATCAGTACCCCACTCATTTTTCATTGCCATGAGCACGCCGCCACCACCTCCTCCACCGCCAGAAACTCGGAGGACCAAACCCAGGAAGCAGAGGGCGGTGGCGCCATCCAAACCAAAGCGAAGACGTATCGGCGTGAAACGAGCACTTTTAGTAGTCTTTCTCATTATCCTAGTCATCATTCTTCTGACTCCTTTTTTCAGAGAAGCCCTTGTCGACTGGCTCAACCCCCTTTCATACAGGACATTTCCTGAGACCGTTGACTTCACAGTTAGAAGATCGATTGTGATATCCTCGGTCTCAACATACACAGTTGATGTTCCTGAGCCGCCAAAAATCGGCGGAGGAACACAGCAAGTCTTCGATATAACATCTAGTCCCGATTACAACCTGATAGAGAAGTACGGAAGTGACTGGATGGTCTGGCAAGGACCCGGAGAGGCCCATATCCAAGCCACATACCATATTCAAACAAGGACGGTGTGGTGGGACATCGACGAATCTGATGTCTTGTCGGTCAGCGATGCCAGCAAGACCAACCCCCTCTTTATCAAACTCTCGACACAGTACAATCACGATGAGTGGCGGCTTCAGTATGAAGGCACTCCCATAGAGACTCTCGCTTCACAAATCGCACCTGGCGGTCTTTCAGTCTACGAGATAGCTCAAAGGATTTTTGAGTATCTAGACACTCACATTTCTTATAGTGCGTCGAGAAGTGGAGAGGTGAAATACCCAACGCAGACACTTCAAGACGGGGGTGGTGATTGCGACGACCTGTCCTTTCTTTTTGTTTCCCTTCTAAGGGCGCGAGGCATTCCTTCTTGGGTGGAACTCGGAGCTATGTATAACTCCATCACGAATGAATGGGTAGGGCACGCTTGGCTGAATTTCTTTATGCCAATGTATGGAGGAGGAGTGAATGTTACGATAGATATGGCAAATCACGAATTCCTTATCAGGGGGGCGAACAGGTTCAGTGAATGGAAATCCGATGGTAATAGCACGCATCTTGAGGACTACTACTATCCCTATTCCTACATCTCCTCTCCGAATGGAACGCCATCGATCGAGGACACCTTTACGACAATCGACTATTCAACCACTGGTACCGTGGTGGTAAAGCTCGGAAGTGATGGGGGTGCTATACCCGGCTTCGATACGGTCATTTTCCCTATTGCCATACTCGTAGCCCTGGTCTTGATGCGTCAGACCAAACGAAAATGATCCCTTCTTGGCTCGAATATCATTCCACTCCTGAGGAGTTCCTCAATCATTCTATCGGGATCCTCGACCCCTAGCTTCTTGAGTAGCGTCTTCAACTCCCCTCTGCTTCTTTCTTCACCTGTGAAAAAGCTGAAAAGACTCGACTCCAGATCTTCCTTCCTTTCGGGAGTTACCCTGATATCCTCTTGGTCTGAGGCGGGAGCCCCAGCAAGAAGCTCATTCATCCGTCTCACTGCCTGTGCCGCCTCTCTCTGTGAATGACTTCTGAAGAAGACCTTCCTCTGATAAATTGCTATTCTTGAGCCGCACTCGCAAGTCGATGTCTTCTGGGTTAGATTGACTGCCCTCGCCTTTCTGCAATATGAACATACGATGACACCATACATTATCCTAAGTAGATGAGGGCTGCAACGCAAGCACCGTAATGATCCGTGGGAATCGACAGCTCCTCTATTTTGAACTTGACAGGTTCTAGCTCTACCCTTCTCAGTCTGGCCATCTCTTCCATTTTCCACTCAAGTATCTCTTTGAGGGCCTTTTTCGTTCCGTGTATGTGGCCCTCGGAGACGTAGCCACCTTTGGCATCCTTTCTAAAACTGTATGCTATCCCCGCAGAAATCATCTCTCCCTCTCCACCCCTCTGCTGAGCAAGAACGCAGTGTGTTATCGCCCCCACGGGGAGGTCGTGAGGCTTCACATGCTCTATTCCCGCTGGAAGGACAGAAGATACGGACACGAGATTCTGTTCTCCAATCCTTGCATTCAAGAGGGCTCTATCGAAAGCGTTCAGATCCGAAACCTTGCTGGAGGCTCTACCCGAGGTGACAAAAAATTTCTTGGGAACTGAGAGCATGGAATTTCGGGAAATCCCAGGAGTGGATTTAATACTTTCTACATTCTCGGTGAGAATACGATTTGGTCCCTTATGTCTGTGAACATGACCTGCCCTTGGACATGGTTGCAACGGAACTCCTGCTCAAAGACGACTCATCCTTTTTGTCATGGTGAATGCATCCTCTCCCCAGGAGTAGTACTCAGGGATTCTTCTGACCGTCTCATAGCCAAGGCACTTGTAGAGTTCAATGGCAGCCTCGTTTGCGATGCCGACCTCAAGATGCATTGAGATTACACCTCGGTTTCTCATCTCTTTCTCCCCGAGACCCATCAAATGCTTTGCGATGCCTCTCCTTCTATAGTCTGGGTCCACTCCCAGGGAAACCACTTTTCCGGTTCTCCCCATCCTCATGAGGACTACGGATGCTACTACCTTTTCCCTGTTGCAGTAGACATAGGAAGCAACGTCAGGGTTTTCCAAAAGCCATCTGATATGCTCTCGCGAGAATCTCCTTTTTTCGAAGCAGCGTCTTTCCAATATGCATAATTGTTCAAGGTCAGACACAGTGGCTTTTCTTATCACGGTCATCATCAAAGTCGACTGTTTATATCAATCTTAGTGAGACCAGAAATTAATTTAGCAGAAAGAACATATTGCCAAGAGTCATGGTGAGCATCAAGGAGATACTCCAGGGAAAGCATAGCGGCGAGGACGTAATTATCCGCGGTTGGATATATCGCACGAGGAGTAGTGGGGGCCTTGTATTTGCTGTCATAAGGGACTCTAGCGGTCTTCTTCAGTCGACAGTAAATAAGGAGAGTGTCTCTGAGAAAGCGTTTGCGGACGCGAGGAGGGCTCTGGTCGAATCCTCCGTCGAAGTGAAAGGTGAAGTCGTTGAGGACGAAAGGGCCCCAGGCGGCTATGAAATCAGGGCAAATGACTTCCGCGTCATCAGCTTAGCGGAGAAATTCCCCATATCAAAGGATAAGAGCAAGGAGTTCCTCCTTGATGTAAGGCACTTGTGGGTGAGATCACAAGAGATGACAAACATCCTCAAGGTCCGCTCATCCGTCTTTGGAGCTATACATGATTACTTCAGGAGCGAAGGATTCTATGAGACTCAGTCTCCATCATTCACACCATCCGCCTGTGAAGGCGGATCTTCTCAGTTTGAGGTGGATTATTTCGGGAGGAAGGTCTATCTTACACAGAGTTGGCAGCTGTATGCAGAAGCTACCATGATGGGTTTAGAGAAGATATACTGCGTAGCCCCATCCTTCAGGGCGGAGAAGTCGAGGACGACAAGACATCTCACTGAATACTGGCATGCAGAGGCAGAGATGGCATGGATGGGCATGGATGAGGCCATAGGGATAGGCGAAAATCTGATTTTTCATATATGTGAGTTCGTGGCCGATGAGATGCCAGACGAGCTCAGAGCGGTTGGCCGAGATCCTGATGATTTAAGAAGAATAAGACCACCCTTCCCCAAGCTGAATTACTCCGAGGCGATCGAGAAACTCCGGGAAGCAGGAATGGACATCGAATGGGGGAAGGACCTGAGGACGATCGAGGAAAGAAAACTCATGGCTTTCTTCGACAAACCAGCGATTGTGACACACTATCCAAGGGAGATCATGGCTTTCTACAAGAGAGTCGACCCAGATAACCCGGAGTTGACGTTGTCCTTCGATTTCATTGCTCCGGAGATAGGCGATGAAATTATCGGTGGGTCGGAGAGGGAAAACGACATAAAGAAAATGAAAGAGAATTTGATCAGAGATGGCGAGGATCTGAGTAGCTACGAATGGTACTTCGACACCAGGAGATATGGCGCTGTCCCGCACTCTGGATTCGGCATGGGAATTGACAGGGTCGTCCAGTGGATATGCAGGCTGGGCCATATAAGGGATGCGATTCCGTTCCCCAGAACGCTGACGCGATCCTATCCGTAGGCTCAGGCAGTCTTTCTGCACTCGAATATCACTGTCCCGCCCTCCGTGTAGGGATTGCCCGGGTCCACGCACTGCATGTATGCCACGCCCTTCTCCTTCGCCAGCCCCAGCGAGAGTGGGTCCACACCCTTCTCCAGAGCGGGAACGTAGTGCAGTATCGTGGAGAGAGCGTGAACGCATACCGCATCCGTTTCATCGAGGACGAGCCTCGGACCTTCTATCACCATCTTGTCGCCCGTTCTGTGAACGGGGCACGTGCCCCTTACCTCCTTCACAACGATCTCGAGCATCTTCTCCCTCGTGCGATATGAGGCTGTGCGATATGATTATTGCTCCCTCGCGGGAACTCGGTGCTGCGCTTCACCCGTTCGCTGTCGCCAGCCCAGGCGCGTCGCCCGTCTGGAGGGTCGAACTGGGTCTCCGCCCGCACGACTTCCAGGGGCTACGAGTTCCACTAGCAGCCGCGCGATTGCCTCAGTGCCCCCTTTATGAGGTAGCCAGTTTCGGGGGGAAGAGCCGCAGGGGTCGGCGTCACTAGCGTCACTATTATGTGCGTAGAGCCGAGCCTGGCGACCCTGCAGAACATCACGCTGCCCACGTCCACCCGGTACGTGCCCATACTCTCCCTCACGAAGCAGTCTTCGTCCGACGCGAGGTCGCGCATCCTGAGTCCCTGCCCCCGAGCTCACTGAGATTGGACCGCTCCTCCGGCGAAAGCTTCGCCTTCAGGAATCATTCTCTTGTCGAAATGGTCATGAACTCGCCCGCCAGTTCGGTTGTGTCCACCGCCTCCCCGCTCCACATCGAACCGTTACCGCCAGATCCAGGCATCCGTCGCGTCCGCGGTGGGCACGATGATCGTGCCATTAAGGAGCCAGAGGTAGTCCGTTATGCCGACATCATTGGATGAGCCCGAGCCGTCCAGCGTGAAACTCTCTCCCCTTCCAACGAGCACGTTTGCCCCGCATTCGCCACCGGTCCTGCCGTTCTCCGAACGAGGACCTGGACGCTCCCGTGTCCCTCCTTTCCCGCGAAGTCGGTTGCTGTTTTCTTGCTCCTCGCTTGCTTCTTCCTTGCTACATCCTTGCTTGTCCCTTGCTTCTCCTTGCTTGTTTCCTCGCTAGAGAAGATACAATTCGCGAAGTTCCCGCATTCTTCCGGGGCACTCATGTTTCCCATCTCTGTAAGTCCCGATATCTATTCGTGTCGAAAATGTAAGTCCGGGTAATCCGCCTCATTTCGAGAGATTTGTCGCTCCGATGCGGTATCGGCGCGAAGCGCGAGAACAAATCCTCAGCTATCCCCTTTTAGTTGGCGGCCCGCAAGCTCGCTCGCAGAGGTCGGCCGGAGAGTGAAACACCCGCCGCCATCAGACCTTTGCCTTAAGCGTTACCTCTATCCTCTCCGGCCTGGACTTGAACGCCCTCTTCTGAACGTAGAGCGTCCCAACGATTGGGTTATCGGACTCCTCCTGGAACCTGTATGTTCTCTTCGTATCCCTCTTGTAGCTGAACGTCAGCGTCACTTCCATTTTCTCATCACTGCACAGGGGATGGAGGAGGACATCTTGATACTTTCCGCTGTCTTTGGGACCACCGACCTCCCGCAGTGATTGCGCGAAGCAGTGGGCTGAGAGACACTCGCCCGCTCGACCTCTTCCGGCGAGGCCGGTATGACTGGTCTCATATCATCCTCAAGAATACGAGAGTGTGGAGGGCGCTCCCAGTTCTACGCAGCTTGGCATTAACTGATCTTGGGGAGGCGATTTACTCGCCGCTCATCAGTTTCCTGACGCTTTCCGTGAGATGCGGAACCAACCTATAAAGGTCACCGACAATGCCATAGTCGGCTATTGCGAATATGGGCGCCTCGCCGTCCCTGTTTATCGCCATGATCGTCTTTGACCTCATCACGCCGACCGTGTGCTGTATCTGACCCGACACCCCTATCGCGATGTAGAGCTTTGGGCTCACCCTCTTCGAGGACAACCCTATGCCCCTGTTCTCGGACAGCCAGCCGTAGTCGACGGCGAGGGGACGCGTGCAGCCAACCTCGCCCCCGAGTGCCCTCGCCAGCTCGAAGGCCATCTCGAGGTCCTCCCTCCTGGCGAAGCCCTTTCCCACGCCGACTATGATATCGGCGTCCTCGATCATCACGTCCTCGCTCACCTTCTCCCTCCTCTCCACGACCTTCGCCCTCTCCTCGCCCACGTCTGCTCTGAAGTCGACGACCCTGCCCTCCCTCGGGCTCTCCACCTTCTGGAAGGAGTGTGGGAGAATGGATATCACGCCCCGATCGGAGAGGACGAGCTCCGTCGCGACGGTGTTACCCGCGAGTGCGTATCTATCCGCGAGAACCTGCCTGCCCTCGACCCTCAAGTCTATGGCATCCGTGATGCAGGCGCAGCCGATCCTCTGAGCAAGCCTGGAGGAGACCTCCTTGCCGGGTCTCGTGGAGCCCACGAGGACGAGGTCGAAGCCCTCGCCTTCGATGATCTGGTGAAGAGCACGCGCGCACTGCGACGCACCCGACGGTGAAGGAGAGACCGCATAGACAACGTCCGCACCGAAGCCGAAGTACCCGCCCGCTCTCACCTTGGCATCGTGCAGAGGGACGACACCCAGGATGTCGTCGCTCCACAGCTGCCTCGCCTTTGAGAGCAGCTCGAGGGCGACATCCTCCTTCTCGGAGTGCACGAGCACGGGCATGCTACCTCGCCACCTCCCTCGCGATGGCCGAGGCCATCTCCGAGACGACCTCGTCGAGTTCGCCTTCGAAGACGACCCTCTTCCTGTCAATCACGGGCGCCTTGTTGCTCCTCACCTCCACCGTGGGACGGAGGGATTCCTCGGGTATCCCCAGCTCGCTCAGGCGAATCTCCCTCAGGGGCTTCTTGGAGGCCTTCAGTATCGCGGGCAGCGATGGCAGCCTGGGCTCGTTTATCTCGTTCGTCACCGTGATGATCGACGGAGTGGGGAGAAGGACGGCCTCGCGGCACTCCTCCATGTCGCGAACGCACATCAGTCCGTTGTCCGCTACCTCGATCTCGCGCACGTAGGTCGCCAGTGGCATGTCCAGCATCTCGCCCAACCTCGGACCCACCTGGCACGAGTAGTTGTCGGCAGAGCCCTCGCCGAGAATGAGGAGGTCGAACTCCATCCCCCTGAGAACGGCACCGAGCACGCGCGCCGTCACGTCCGGGCCGGGCTCCATTTCCGATGTAACGATCACGCCCTCATCTGCGCCCATGGCGAGGGCCTCCTTTATCGTCTTCCTTATCGTCTCTCTAGAGAAGGAGAGCGCCGTCACCTTGCCGCCGTTCCCCTCCCTCAGCTGAATGGCAGCCTCGAGCGCATTCCTGCTGAGCTCTTCGATCTGCAGGGGGGCGAGGTGAAGCACCGGCTCGAGCGTGGCCGAATCTATCTTGATGTGGTCAACATCCACGGCCTCCTTCACCGCCGCGACTATGTGCATGCCGTCGCGTATGCACCCCGCAATATATAGATGGCGCGCGAGCGACACGCGTCTGCGAAGTCTTTATAGCGGCTCATCTATACCAAGCGCAAGAGGGGACGACATGAACTTCGATCTGACAGAGGATGAGGAGCTGTTTCAGAGGACCGTGAGGGAGTTCTGCGAGAAGAAGCTGATGCCCAGGTCGAGGGAGATAGACACGAAGGGGGAGATACCTCAGGATGTGCTAGACGGAATGGCTGAACTCGGCCTTCTCGGGATCACCATTCCCGAGGATTACGGAGGTCCTGGAGGCTCAATGATGATGGCGACGCTCGCCGCTATCGAGATAGGCAGAGGAGATATCAGCATGGCGACAGCTGTCTTCTATCTTCTTGAGGCGGGATGGTCTCTCGTTCTGGCAAAATACGGAACAGAGGAGGCGAAGAAGGAGGTGCTGCCAGGGGTGTACAGGGCAAGGGCGTTCATGGGGATTGCCACAACAGAGCCTGGAGGGGGCTCTGACGTTGCCAATGTGAAGACGACTGCCAAGCCGACAAACGATGGCTATACGCTCAACGGTGAGAAAGCCTATATCAGCGGCGTCAAGGAGGCGAAACGCATGGGAGGTGGACATCTCACGATAGCACGCACAAAGCCTGAACTCGGACACAGGGGGATGAGCTTCTTCTATGTGCCCATAGCCACAGAAGGCATAACCACGACTCTGTATTCTGATATGGGAAGGATGGGCATATCGACCGGAGGAATATCGTACAGCGATGCGAAGATACCAAAGCACTATCTTTTGGGCGAGGAGAACCGCGGGTTCTACCACCTCATGTCTGGCTTCGATATCGCCAGGACTCTTGTCGCTGCTGCATGTATAGGCGCATCAGAGAGAGGCCTTGAGATCGGTATGGAATACATCAAGGAGAGGAAGGCGTTTGGAAGACCTCTTGGCAAGTTCGAGGGCATCCAGTTCGAGCTCGCAGAGCAATACGCCCAAGTGGAGATGGCCAAGAACACTGTTCTCAAGGCTGCATGGCTGATAGATGAGTACGGAGATGACAAGAGCAAGGTTTCTGAGATCACCAAGACAGCAACAGCTGTCAAGCTCTACGCACCACAGATAGCATTTGAGACGATAAAGAAGGCTATGATATGGTATGGCGCTGCTGGGTATACAAAGGATGTCGACCTGGAGATGGGGTTGCGGGGTGTTACATCGTATATCGTTGGCGCTGAAGGCGCTCTCAACATAATGAAGGTCATTCTTGGCCGAGAGCTTCTGGGTAAGGAGTTCATTCCTTACAAATAGGTGCAGCCATGGAGAGGTTTGACTGCATCGTAGCCGGCGCAGGTCTTTCCGGGTTGAGCGCCGCCTATCGTCTTGCTAAGGAAGGCGTGGATGTGCTCGTCCTCGAGCGCGGTTCCTATCCGGGATCGAAGAGCATGACAGGAGGAAGGCTCTACATTGAGCCTGTGAAGAAGATGATGTCCGAGCTATGGAATCATGCGCCATTCGAGAGGAGTGTGTCGAGGGAAACGATAACGCTCATGGACGGGAGGGGCAGCGTATCCATCTCCTTCGAAGATGAGGGCGGGGCATGCGAGAGCTACACAGTTCTGAGAGGCACATTCGACAGATGGCTCTCCTCCAGGGCAGAGGAGGTAGGTGCCACGATTGTGCCAAAGACAAGGGTCGATTCAATATCGGTAGGCGATGAAGGCGCTACGGTGAACGCTGGTGGCGCTGACGTAGAATGCGATATGGTACTCATTGCAGAGGGCTCTCCCTCAGTCCTCGCGAGCAAGATGGGTCTCATTTCGAGGAGGGAACCGAAGCACTACGCAGTAGGCGTCAAGGAGATCATAGAGATGGACAGTAAGAGCATTGATGGGAAGTTTGGGGTGGGCGAGGATGAGGGTTGCGCCGCCATCTTCGTGGGCAGTGTTACAAAAGGCGTTCAGGGCGGCGGGTTTCTCTATACGAACAGGGAATCCATATCCTTGGGTTGCGTGGCAAACATAGGCGCTGCAATGAGGAGTGATATTCGGGTTCATGAGTTCATGGAGGATTTTAAATCCAGCAACCCTGTCAAGAATCTCATAAGAGGGGGCAACAGCGTTGAGTATTCAGCGCGCATGATACCCGAGTTCGATGTGAAGCATATACCAAGACTGTATGGTGACAGGGTGCTCCTCCTGGGGGATGCTGCCTGTCTCTCCATGAACATCGGTTATGCGGTGAGAGGAATGGACTCCGCCATCGCGTCAGGCTTTCACGCGGCAGAAACCGCAAAAAGGGCTGTCAGGAGCGGCGATTTCTCCAAGGATTCGCTGAGCGGCTACGATGATACCCTGCGCGGGAGTTTCGTGCTTGGCGACATGGAAAGGTTCAGTAAGGCTCAGGAGTTCCTGAAAAACGAGAGGATATACGAGTACTATCCTGCGCTTGCCAGCAGATTCCTGAAGAGGCTCTTCTCCTTCACTGACATGCCTAAAGAAGGTGTGAGGGAGATTTCTGGCGACGAGATCCTCAGGGGCGGTCTGATGAAGATACTCATAGACATGTGGAGGGCGTGGAGATGGCTTTGAGCATGGAGCAGAAACTTGCGCTCAATGTCTACAAGCTGGACAAGGAAGCCCATATAACGATCGACAAGAAGGTCTGCAGGCGATGTGACGATAAGCCCTGCCTGAGGGTGTGCCCATCGCATCTCTTCACTCTTGACGATAAGGGCGACGTTAATTTCAACTACGAGGGCTGTCTTGAGTGCGGCACCTGCTTGATCTCATGTGTAGAATGCGCTCTCAACTGGAGTCACCCTAGAGGTGGGTTCGGGGTTGAATACAGGTTCGGATGATGAGACGTAGGTGCTTTCAGACAGAGATGCAACCGAGTGCGTGAGGAATGGCGAGCTGTGCTTGGAGGCACTCAGTGAAGGCAGCCCCACTCCCAATGGCTATGCTCCCAAGATCGGTGAGATTATGGTTGACTATATCAGGGTGGCTGGTGGCGATGCGCAAGTCAAGCCGCTCACTAGCTCCCTTTCAGCACAGAGAAGACTCTCCTTTGAAGAAGAAATGGCTGCCCAGCTCTGGTTACCCTCATCCTGATCCCTAAAGGGCATCATCTTAGCCCCGCGAACAGAGGATTGTGAAAGAGACTTGGCGTCCCGCTACCTTTTCCCGCAATGGCCGTCCTCAAGATGCAATAAGCTCATGGAGGTGATGGCATATTCGGGACTGCCCCGACAGATTAGGCAGAATTCCTACAGAGAGGATGACGCTGCATAAGACTCACTAGTCTCTAGACTCCTCTCAATGGCCCGGCCGCTAGACACAGGGTTGCTTGGACTAATGAAATTGTCCACCCTCATCCGAACATCCCACGCTTCTCACAGGATTATTCACCAAGAACCTCCCTGGCGATTACCAGTGTCTGAATCTGGTTGGTCCCCTCATATATCCCGTGGATTTTCGCATCTCGGAAATACCTCTCAACGGGATACTCGCTTGAATATCCATAGCCACCATGAATCTGGACAGCATAGTCAGCAGCCTTCATGACCATCTTCGCTGTGAAGAGTTTCGCCTCGGAGGCAGCTAGGGTCGGATCCTCCCCTCTATCTACGAGGCTCGCAGCTTTATAGACGAGAAGGCGTCCCGCCTCTATCCCCATCGCCATCTCCGCTATCATCTCCCTTATCAGCTGGAACTTAGCAATCGGTCTGCCAAAAGCTTCTCTGGCTTTTGCGAACTCTATGCTCTCTTCCAAGCAGGCACGAGCCACTCCAACTGCGCCTGCTGCGACACTCAGACGTCCGTGGTTCAATATGTCCATGGCTATCTCCCAGCCCTGGCCTTCCCTTCCCACCAGGTTCTCCTTGGGCACAGCGCAGTCTTCGAGGATGAGTTCGGCGGTCGGGGAGGCCCTCAGTCCCAGCTTTGTGTTGGACTCAACTGTCCCCGGATAGAAGCCGCCCATCCCTTTCTCCACGACGAATGGGCAAAGCCCCTCGTGCCTCTTCGTTCCCGGGAGGCGGGCGAAGATTATCACGATGTCCGCAACGCTCCCGTTGCTGATGAACATCTTCGTGCCGTTGAGGATGTAGCTGTCCGCTTCTGGCCTTGCAGTCGTTCTCTGGTTGGCGGCATCGGAGCCCGCATCTGGTTCCGTGAGCGCCCATGCGCCAAGCTTCTCGCCCTTTGCCAGAGGAGCAAGATATTTCCTCTTCTGCTCCTCACTCCCGAACTTCATGATGGTGGTCTGGCACAGAGATATGTGGACCGACATAGCGGTCCTCAGAGAAGAGCATACTCTCGCTATTTCTTCCATCATCACGTGATAGCTCACATTGTCCATCCCACTGCCTCCATACTCTGGAGGAGCGGTCGCACCCAGCATTCCCAGCTTTGCCATCTTGTCAAAGATCTCACGAGGGATGCCCCCATTCTCCTCCCACTCCCTGATGTGTGGCTCGATCTCCTCTCGCGCAAAATCCCTTGTCATCTTCTGAAGCATCTTCTGCTCTTCCGTCAGTGCAAAATCCATCTGAGCACCCTGAGCCTGGTAAGGTCATCTAGTGCTTTATCATTTTCTGGTGATGTAGAATGGAGGGTCTACGGTCATGTTCTTCCTTTCCCTCGTCCTCTT
>JBHIFI010000022.1:0-31291 GCA_046761005.1 Thermoplasmata archaeon | reverse complement strand
TCTTGAGAACCCTGTTCTTGCTCGTTTGCTGATTCAAGGGCATTAAAGGTTTATAGCGTGTCATCTTTCTCTCAAGTAAGGAAGGTCTTGGAGAAGGGTGGATGATCGCTAACCTCAAGAATAGACTTCTGTGCCTCGGTATGCGGGTTCCCGGAGACCTGAAGCAGGGGAGAAAATGGGGTGCCGGACCTGCTGGAGGGAGATATGTCCTCATGGGTGAGTCTATCGTGAATGTTCCCATCTTTGGTTTTGCGGAGGTTTCTTCGATTCGCCTAGTTGAGGTTGGCAAGAAGTACTACGTTGTGGATAGTGAGAAGAAGATGAGGGTTGGCTTCCTCGAGAATCCCAAGTTCTACGAACTCCTTACTACTGATGGTGTACCCATGAGAAAGATAGCGCTCGCCCATGGAAGAGACTGTCTCGGCTCCACTGTCCATCAGAAGTGCATAAGATGGAGGCAGGGGGAGCAGTGTCATTTCTGCGGTATCGAGCTATCGTTGAAACACGCGACCACCATAGAGACGAAGACGCCCGACAATCTCGCTGAGGTCGCAGCGGTGGCGGAAAGAGAAGGGTTCAATCATATAACTCTCACTACTGGTACGCCCAATCTCAAGGACAAAGGTGCAAGAATTCTCTCGTATGCAACGAAGGCGGTGAAGGAGAATACCAAAATGCTCGTCCACGTGCAACTTGAACCCGTAGGGAGAAAAGATATCGAATCAATGCACTCGGCGGGAGCGGACAGCATTGGCATCCATATCGAATCGCTTGATAGATCTACACTCAGAAGAGTGTGTCCAGGAAAAGTGGGCGACTGGGATGACTACTTCAGGGCGTGGAAGGACTCCCTAGACGTCTTCGGTCCCAATCAGGTGAGCTCTTACGTCATTTTGGGTTTGGGAGAGAAAAGGGATGAGACCCTTGCAGGAATTGGTAGAATGTGCGAGGAGGGCGTGATTCCCTATATCGTCCCTCTTAGGCCCCTGGAGGAAACGCTGTTGCAGGATTCCATCCCGCCTTCACCAGAAATCATGGAGGAGATCTATGCCCATACGTGCGAGAAGATGAGGGAATATGGTATAGACCCGACAAAGAACCTCGCGGGATGCGTCCGATGCGAGGGATGCTCCGCCCTTAGCGACTTCTACAGAGGATAGAATGCTGAAAGAGATTGTTGAACTCGTAAGAAACTACGAAGGACTGAGAAGAAAGAAACCCATATCTTCCATACTCGAGGAACTCATCCCTGTGGAGAACATAGGTAGAACCGTTTGGGGATTCGGAGAGGATTGCGCGGTTATTGACCACGAAGGAAGCTATCTGCTTCTCGCGGCCGAGAGCATATGGCCCAAACTTCTCGAGGATCCAAAATGGGCAGGCTATTGCTCTATCCTTGTGAATGTCAATGATATATACGCGATGGGAGGAAGACCGATCGCAGCGGTCAACACGCTCTCTTTTCGTGATGAGAATGAGGGAAGGCTCCTTGCCCGCGGAATGAGGAAGGGCTCCAGGATGTTCAAAGTTCCAATTGTTGGCGGTCACATTCAACCTGAGTCCGATTCACCATCGATATCCCTCTGTATTCTAGGTTCCGCCAAGAATCCCGTATCTAGCTTCGGTTGCAGAGCCGGGGATGATGTGATCGCTGCAATCGACCTTAATGGCAAAATGAAATCGCGCTTTCTGAATTTCGACTCCACGAGCGGGAAGTCCTCCAAGGATGTTCTCTTCCAGCTGGAAGCTTTCGTGAAAATCGCCGACGAGAGGCTGGCATCAGCCGCCAAGGATATTTCCAACCCCGGCGTTCTGGGTTCCATAGCGATGCTATTGGAAACGTCCAAGGTGGGAGCAGAGATAGATGTTGGCAAGATTCCTAAGCCAGAAGAGGTGGATATGAATGACTGGTTTCTTGCATATCCTGGATGTGGATTCATTGTAACTTCCGCAAGCACCAAAAGCGAGGAGGTTCTAAGAATCCTCAGAAGCAGAAACCTGAGTGCCACTATCGTTGGTCAAGCAACTCACGAAAGAAAGATGAGGATTTCCTTTGATGGCGAGTCGCGTGTCCTCTTCGACCTCGAAAATGAAATAATTACGGGTGCAGTTTCCACGCGTGCCTCAGGTGCCAGAGATGGGTGAGGAATGGGTTGTCGAGGAGCTCAGTCCATCAGATGCTAGGGACATTGAGAACCTCTTCAAAATCGTCTGGGCCAAGGCAACGGAGTACCCAGAAGAGTGGAGAAAGAGGAGGATGCTTTCCGCCAAAGAAATCATTGAGGAAATGGAAAGAGGCTACCGCTTTTTTGGAATAAGACTCGGAGAGAGAATCGTTGGTGTCTACAAGGCGAGGATTCGCGGTGATGCCTGTTACGGAGAGCATCAATCCATTCACCCGCGGTGCAGGGCGGCGGGCCTGGCGAAGGCGATGTACGACCAGTTTCTCGACTTCGCGAGGAAAACGAATTGCGGGAAAAACGTCGTTAACATCCTCATTGGTCATCAAATAAGCGAGCGTTGCGTGAGGAGATATGCCTTCCACAAAGTGGGAGAGCCCTTTGAGCAGTGCGAGGGAATGCTAGTTCAGAGATACGAAAGGGAGGTCTAGACTTCCAGATAGAGGCCTACGACCTTGCCAATTTCAAGACACGAAGATATGCTTTCTGGCACTCGAAGTGTGAATTCTTGTCCGCTCAAATCCGAGAAAGTGGCCCAGTGACCATTCTCTCTTTCGTGGAGACCTTTGACTTCAAACGAGTTGACGAATTCCTTGGACATAAACATCCTCGCAACAGTAATCCCGTATGAACATATTTCCTTTTCTAAAGCTTTTGAGAGACAGAACGCTTCACGATCCAATTCACTCGCCGAGAGCTTAATTAGCTAGTTCGAGATACCCATTAGCGGGAGGAGAATAGATGAGATCTATATCTGAAGCAATCGAGGATAGAAAGGAATGTCAGCAGAAACTCAAGGAAGAGCTACCCGACCTCTACGGGGCTTTCCGCTCTCTCCTTGAATCCACTTATAAAGATGGACACTTGCCACGAAAGACGAAAGAGATAGCCGCGATAGCCAGCTCAGTCGCCATTCAATCGGAATCTTGTGTGCTCGCACATGTCAAGAAGGCCCTAGATGCGGGAGCCACTAGAGGAGAGATTCTGGAGGCGAGCGCCATAGGAGTCGAGATGGGAGGAGGACCTTCACTCGCATTTGCGAAAAAGGCGATTGATGTAGCGGACGCCCTCCTCAAGTAAATCGGCCAGTTCCAGTTACATGAACCGAAGGCTCTACACTCACTTCAAAATTTGCAGAATTAGCGATGAAGCACCTCTTCTTGGCCAAGGAGATGGCCTTTTCCGCTCGACTGACATCCTCAGGTGAGGATACCAAGACTCGCGGGCGAAGTGTGCACTTGACAAACTGCGTTTCATTACCCATGGTGTCGAGATGGCCTTCTGCTTGCGATTCGAAAGATTCGATCTCGAGCCTCATCTCTTGAGCAATCGTCAGGAAAGTCATGTGGAGGCAGGCGTTCAGAGAGGCCACCAAAAGCTCCTCAGGAACAACTGAGCCCTCGACACCGCCAAAATCCACAGGGGAGGAGAATTCGATTCTCCTGCCATTCTCGAACGTAAGCTCTCCCTTCTTTCCGCTGATCCATCGTGCGTACGATTCAAAGGTTTTCACGTCAATCCCGCCAAAGCTTTTTCGTACAAATCCAAGGTCTTCCTCGCGGCCCTTTCCCATGTGTATTTCTTCACGGACCTTCTTCCCTCGCGGCCCATCTTGTCTCTCAATGAGGAATTCTCAATCAACCTTGCAATAGCTTCGGAAAGTGCCAGGACATCCCCGAGGTCCACCAAATAGCCCGTTTTTCCGTGTTCCACGAGCTCGGGAACGCCGCCCACTTTGGTGGCAACTACAGGCTTCATCATGGCCATTGCCTCCATTATGGCTAGGCCCCATCCCTCCATTCGGGAGGGAAGAACAAAGATGTCGCAGAGGGCATAGAGGCTGGGAAGTTGCGCATCCTCCACCTGTTCCAGAAAGCGAATGTTCCTTCCTATTCCAAGCCTCTTCGCGAGGATAGAGAAGAGCCTTTTCTCGTCGTAGCTCTTTCCTGACGTCAGCCCGCCTCTTCCCAGCACGGTTAGCCTTGTGTCGGGATGCTTGGATATCAAATTCTCCACGGCAAGGAAAAGATGCTCCAGGCCCTTTCTCGCTTCCAGTCCCCCAACGAAGAGTATGTCTGTTCCCTCCCTCTCAGGTCTCGGATACCTATGAGGATCGAACCTTTCCAAATCCACGCCGTTGTGGATGACATGAGAGTCCACACCGTATTGTTTCTTCAATCTTTTCTGCCAGTATTTTGAGACTGTCACCTTAATGTCGCAGAGGCTTATGGAATCCTCCTGAAGCTTCGTGAGCACAGGTCCTCGAAACTCGTCGACGTGGTGTATGGTCCTGACCGTTGGCGAACTGACCTTTTTCTTCAGGAGGCTGAGCACATTCCCTCCTATGCAATCCTGGGTGTGATAGATATCGAAGTCTAGCGGGAGGTTCTCATCGTAGGTGGAAATCATTCTCCTGACGTCTTCATTGATGTATCCACGCGCGCGGTAGGGGAATATCTCGAATGGAACGGAAACCTCCCTGAAGAATCCATACGGGTAAGTCTTCTCCCGCCATTTTCTCAGAGAGAAGAGACGAACATCTACCCCGAGATCAAGAAGAGCTTCCGAAAGAGACAGGGCGTGCACCACCCCTCCTCTAGGTTTGGTGCTGTATGTGAGCATCGCAACTCTCATTCTAGTCTCCAAAATAGCTCAAACAAGGAGGATATAAAATGATATTGGCTGGTGCAAGTGTACTACAGACATTGCTGGGCTACTTGAACAACGTCCATAGTCTTGATATCCACTCCGGCTTTCTTCGCACCTGCATTAAGATTAACAACGCAGAACGGGCATGGAGTAGCGATTATTTCTGCTCTTAGTTCCTTCGCCTCCAAGACCCTGTCGGCGGCGATGCTCTCCGCATGTTCATTGAACGCTATCTTGAATCCACCGCCCGCTCCGCAGCATCTGGAGTTCTCTCTGTTCCTTCTCATCTCTATGAGTTCCAATCCGGGTATAGCCCTGAGGACCTTTCTTGGCGCATCGAAAACTCCCGCATGTCTGCCGAGATGGCAAGGATCGTGATAGGCAGTCTTCTTGGGAAACTCCTTTGTGAACTCGAGCTTCTTCGCCTTGATGAGGTCCGCAAGAAACTCAGTTATATGCTCCACCCCGAAGCTGGGCTTGCCGTAATAGAGCGGGTAGTTCTCCTTGATCGTCTTGAAGCAGCCGGCGCATGCCGTTATGAGCGTGCTCGCCCCCCTTCTCTCAACCTCACGGATATTGTGTTGAACATACTCCTTCTTTACTCCATCTCCCTGCCCTGTTCGCAACAGAGGTGAGCCGCAACACCACTCATCGCTTCCAAGGATGTCGAACTTCACATCGGCTGCCTCAAGAAGCCGAACGGTTGCCTCGGCAAGGAACTGCATTCGATATGACGCTGTGCATCCCACGAAATACAGAACATCAGCATTCTCGGTAGTCCTCAAATCCCCTGGTATCCAGGCGGCTCTTCTTCCTAGCTTGTCCTTCTCAAGGTCGTTTGGATCGAGAAATGGATTTCTCCTCTCGGGGTCATATATCCTCCTCGCCAGTTCCTTGTGACCTGGAAGACACTCGAATCCTTCGCGAACGAAGATCTCCTTCACCTGCTCCCAGACGTCGGATAGCTTGATGTCGACATGGCATACCTCGTCGCATGCGCCGCAGGATGTGCAGTGATAGAGTGCCTCGAAAAATCTTGGATCCATCTCTCTGGGGTTCTTGTCCAGAATGCTTCTCTCCTGAAGCCGCTTGAGATAGAACATCTTTCCCCTCGGACTGTCGGACTCCCATCCAAACATATCATAAGCGGGACATGTTCCCTTGCAGTAGCCGCATTGAAGGCATGCGTAGCTATCTAGCTCGATTTCACTGACATCCAACATCCTATCATACTCCAGAGGGTAGGCCACCTATTTTCGTCTTTGGAAACATCTTCTTCACCATTGCAAGGATGTCGAGACCCGCGGACATCAGCGGCCCAGGGATGCCGAAGCCATAGCGGGTCCTCATCTCAATGAACTTCCCTGGATTGAGTACGTCGTCGGGGTCGAGCATTAGCTTTACGCTCCTCACTATGTCCCCTCCAACTTCGCCATGCATGTTGTCCAGATTCCAGGCGAACCAGAGACCAATCCCAGAACCGCGACCGCCCAACTCCACTGCCTTGTCCAGAATATGCTTAACGAATCCCATCGAGGCAAGTGAAGCGACCGGATACCGCTCATCCGCTACATAGAAGGGCATGAAGGCCACGCTGTTCCTGTCCACAACTACGCCCTTCAGAACGGAGAGCATCTTGAGCTCCTTGGATATTTTCGCCGCGGCCTCCATCATCTCCGAGAATCTAGAGACAGGGATGACCGCCTCCCCCATCGCCCCGCCAGGGCCGAGCCTTCTTATCCTCATCTCGTATGCGCGCTCCTCCCATTCGTGCCTCGCGATCTCCTCTGATTCCTTCTTGCCACCGTGTTTCTCGACTATTCCATCTATGATCTCTTCCTCGGCTTCATTTGACTTCGCGGACCCCGCCAGTGCTATGCTAAGAAGAGAACTCACCTCGGGAGCTTCCCTGCCAAGTAGGCGAACATACTCGAAGTAGTTTCCATCGAAGAAGGACACATTATATGGGTTCGATTGTGAGAGCGCTATTCTCTTCAGTGGCTTTCCCATCTGCGGTAGCTTGTTGAACGAATATGCTAGGGGTCGAATCTCCTCTGGCATCGGGCGCAACTTGACTGCGACCTTGGTCACTATGCCCAGGCTTCCTTCCGATCCAGAGATGAGAGCATTCAGGTCCAGGCCCTTGCCAAAGGAGCCATCTACATCCGTATCTAGGATTTTTCCATCACCAAGAATCGCCTGAAGGTATTCGATTTGCTGAATCGATGACCCAGCGCCGTAGGCTCCGATTCCCACTCCTCCGGTGTTTGTCCAGCCTCCAACGGTCGCGACCCTAGCGCTGCTCGGGTACGCAGGAAGGAAGAGACCTTCAATCTCAGCCGCCTCCGAGAGTTTCAGCCAAGTGACGGCCGGCTCGCAGACCGCAATCCGATTGTCTTTATCGATTTCCAGTATGTTACTCATCCCAGACAGGTCGAGAACTATGCCTCCCTGGTTTGGAACCGCCCCGCCGAAGCCCCAGCTCGCTCCTCCTCTCGGTATGATGGGTATCCTGTTCTTCCTCGCGAATTCCATGACCTGTTGGACATCCTCCGCAGTCCCCGGCTTCACAACGGCATCTGGAATGACCTCAAAGGGAAGCTCAATGAATTTCGGAAGAGGTGCAAGATCGTGTGAGTAGAGCAGCCGCCTGAACATGTCCAAGGCGACGTTCTCCTCGCCCACGAGTTCGACAAGCTTCTTGCTGAGACCATCATCTAGCTTTCCCTTTTTCTTCGGGAAGACTCTCATTATCCCTCTTGCAGATTCGCCTTTCCTCGAAACAGAAGGCCTGGCGCAAGCTCCAACGAGCTGGCGGGTCGAAGTCTTCCCCACGAGATGTTTTGAAATCACGAGACTCGGGTCGAAAGCGCTCTTGAGCGCACAGAAAGCGGAAGCCCCGCCCTCTTGCATGTCCTCCATCCAGAGGTCCATATCTCGGATGAACCCGCCCAGGAGGATTGCGGACTCCTCGAATCTTGTCCTGGCAACTTCGATATCCTCTGGACTCAATCTCGCTTTTGCGGGAACGATGAGAGCGCGAACGGCGCAGAGTCCGGAAGTCAGAACAGTGAGGTCAAGCTCTATCCTAGAGAGCATATCCTTCGTGGAATCGAGCAATTCCGATATCTTCTCCTGGGGAAGGATGATTTCATCGGCAATCTCGAATTTCCCTTTCTTCAGGAGGAACCTGAATGATCTCAGCCTCTCCGTCTCCTGCTTGGTGGCTTTGTGGGCTTCTGCAATCTCATCGATTTTTCCTTCAATCTCATCATTCGCTTCTTCCATACCAAGAATGGTGATGTGAAAGATAGGATAATCTCCCGATTCGACTCCCGCCGAAATCGATATGTCGTGAACGTCATAGATGCCCGAGACATCACTCAAGAAGGAGGACAATTCTTCAGCCGCCAAAGCATACCTGATCCGCCTAATCTCGGATGGCATCGGGCGAAAGATGAAGTGAATCCAAGCGGGGACCCCGAATGCCCCGCAGGAACCGACGACGAGGCGATTCAAGTCGTATCCCGTGCTGAAATTGGAAATCCTCTTGTACCCAGTTTCCAAGGATTCTCCGTCGCCTAGAATGAGGTTAATGGATCGGATTTGATCGGATACATCTCCATTTGCGAGTGTTCCGAAGCTCGCCCTCCTCCAGAGGAGCCACTCTCCCATAGTGGTCTCGCTTGATACGGGAAGCGAGCTGAGGGTCATTCCTATGTTCTCGAGTTCGTCGAGGAGCTCCTCGAGCATGACCCCCGGACCGCAGCTGATGAAGAGGTCCTCCACATCAGTCTTGACAGACTTGTTCAGCTGCTTCATATCAAGAAGAATGTCAGCATCTTCGGAACCTGATGACCAGAAATCCTTGCCTCTTCTCACAACAAGGTTGACATTTCTACGTGAGCAAAAATTGACGAGCTTGACGAGTTCGGATGTTACGGTGATTTTTGCCACGGGTTTGCCTGTCGCTTCATCCTTTGCAACCCTGCTAGCTCCGATCGCAACTGCTAGCTCTTCCTCGCTAACATTCATCTTCATTCCCCGCCAAAAAAAGATGGTGCCATGCGAGGGGGTTTGTCATACTCATTGATTCCGGAATGGCCTTCCTCCCCATCTCGAAGCACCTTCGCTCAATAAACCATCTTCATATTTATAGATGAGCGGACACGAAGATTGGGTATAAGCCAGCAATGACGAAAGTCCTATTCTAAAGTGCGATATCCATCTCTGCAATTTGCACAAGAGCAGGACCTTCGTTGAGCGGTCCTCATTTATCCCTTCCAAATCCTAAATGGCTACTGCAATCGAAATTGTCGCCGATCCGCCGTCATCATCGGTCACGGTCAGAGTGATTGTGTAGGCTCCCGCTGAAGCGTGGAGATAATCCTTCTTGATTGAATACAGAAAACCCTTCGAAATGCAGCGCCCATCTAGTATGAGAAGTGCGTTGGGGCTGTGAGATGAAGATTGAGAGTTGATTTGGATAATGTGAGCGTGCACTCATCCCTCAATCAATTTCTTGGAGATCTTGAATACAAACTCGGCGTCTTCTATTGCTTTCTCAGCATCATACTCCGTGTACAGCTCATCCGAAGATAATCCCAGTACTTCGTCGCCGTACATACTTGGCTCCCTTTCCCTGCGGAGTTTGCGGGATATATGGACTAATCTTGACACCTCCTTTTGAAAGAATTCAGGATATCTATTTGAATTCAGCTTGATCACAGGACCCACATCGTGCCATTTTGGAGCTTCTATTCCCACGTAAATGAGCGCTGCTTTTAGCGCAAGCTCCACGCATTCCTGTGACTGCCTTATGCTGAACGAATGCATCCTGTCCTTCTTGACATCTTTTGCTGTTTTCAGTCTGACGCGCGCTTGTCTCAAGAATCCGTCCGCCAGCTTTAGACTATTCAATGACGATCACGTCTCCTTTCTTGTAGTCCGGCTTTAGGTCCCAAAACCACCTTTCACCTATCCAAACGCGCTTCGATCTTAGTTCTTTCAACCGTCTTCTCATATCTCCCAATATGTTTTCAAAGAAGCTGCCCCTGTCGTACAGCATGAGTGCATCTTCAATCATATCTAGATATAATGGCGAAATCCCCTCTGCCTCCCTTCTTGTTTTCAAAATGGGCATTAGCGAGGGAAAATATCCTTTGGCAAACTGTTCGTCAAACAATTCCTCGATATTCTTCTCGGCATTGCTGAAAATCTCAAGACGCTCAAGCTGGCTTCTCGGCAGGTCTTCACAAATGATAAGCAAATCCACATCTGAATCCTTTCTTGATGTCCCACGGGCAACAGAGCCGTAGACGACTACTGATACCAGATTTGCGTCAAATTCTTTCTTCAACTCCTTGAGAAGTGCGACAAGGATTCTTTTGTAAGGTTGCTTGATTATGGCCATCAAATTGAGCAATACAGTTGACGGGTAAATATAGGTTCTGATTGCGATAGCGACATCCCAAAATTCCGCGAACTATTTTTCCATCTAGTCCACGCATCTTCCCCCTTCTCATGTGTGAGAAGTGAAAACATAGGAAGGGAATAGAAGTGATGGGAAAAAGATATACTAGAATCAACCCCACAGTGGCTAACAGAGTGAATCTTGGGACAATAGAACGAGAAATTCCCTACCTCCCTTTTGACATTTCACCAACTAAGGTGCGATATTCGTCCTTACGATTTGCAGAAGACGCATGGCCTTCGTTGAGCGGTCCGCATTTATCCCTTCCAAACACTAGATAGTTACTGCAATCGAAATTGTCGCCGATCCGCCGTCATCATCGGTCACGGTCAGAGTGATTGTGTAGGCTCCCGCTGAAGAACAGCTGTGCATAGCTGTGTCCACTACCGTAATAGGATTCACATCAGGAGATGGATAGGGATCGGGTCCTACTCCATCATTGTAGTAGATGTGTTCCGTCGATGTTCCATCTCCCCAATTCCATGCGAATATGAGGTCATCGCTTCCAGGATCGCTTGCTGTTCCCCAGAATGTGAGAACCGCGTATGGTATCAGATTGCCATTGTTTATCTCATCCGCCAGGTCTTTTGCGGTCTCCATGTTGTCTTCATCGTTCAATATCGTATCTTCGATCCACACTATGAGTTCCCAAAGATTCATTGTCATATTCAGCTGAGGAATGAACATCTCCGAACTGAGATTCAGCTTGTTGGATGCAACATTCAGCCATAGAGTAATGAGTTGCTGCATAGCCTTCTGAGTCATGTTCGAGTTGTCAAGAGTTCCAAGGTAATCACACACCTCATCCTTCGTTGATATCCCGCTGAAGACTCTTGAATAGGATGAGATGTAGTCTATGAATTCCTGTTGTATTCCAACATGATCAGGTGATGGAAGCTTTTCCGTGCATTGGAAGTTCCAGTATCCTTGGGTTCGAGGAACGTTGTAGAAGACCTCATAGCTGACATTCAATATCGTGGGGTTGACGTTATCGACAACAATGACGGTTTGACTTGTAGTCATTCCTCCGTCATCGTCCATGACAGTCAGGGTGATTGTGAACTTCCCGTTATCTCCCCATGTGTGGGAAATGGAATGAGTCACATTGAATGGATAGGTTCCCCAAGGACTCTTTGGTGGGTCAGGACTCATGCCGTCATTGTAGAAGACGATGGCATCTGTCGTGCCATCCCCCCAATCCCATATGAATGTGAGGTCATCGCTTCCCGGGTCGCTAGCCGTTGCTGTGAAATCGATGGGTGAGTTCTCATTCCCAACGTATGGACCACCCAGGTCTAACGTGGGTTCCAGGTTGGAGACATTAATGATGCGGTAGGCCTCGGTCACTCCCCCGTCGTCGTCCTTCACGATTATCGTGAGATTATAGAGCCCGTTGTCGCCGTATGTGTGGTTTACAGTCTCGCTGACGCCGAAGGGAAACGTTCCCCACGGGCTCATTGGCGGGTCAGGACCAATCCCGTCATTGTAGTGGATGACAGTCCGGGTAGGTCCAAGCTCAAGAATCCAAGTGATTTCCAGGTCATCGCTTCCTTCATCGTGGGCTCCAAAGCTCAAGAGGCCGCCCGTTTGACCTTCGGCAGCGTAGCAGGGACAACGCGGAAGCACTAGATATGGTGGAAGATTGATCACTTCCATGGTCGCACTGTCATGAACGTAACCCCCGTCATCATCTTCCACCGTCACCTCGACCGTGAAGTTCCCGTTGTCGCCGTACACGTGTGTGAAGTTCGCATATATCGTGAAGGGCCACACCCCTTGACCACTGTTTGGCGGGTCGGGACCGATGCCATTATTGTAGTACGTCTCCGTCTCCGAGGTCCCATCTCCCCAATCAATGTAAATGATGATATCGTCGCTTCCAGGGTCCGTCGCGATGATCCCGAGGATGAAGTTCCTCCCCTCGTCTACTGATGCAGGAAGGTCAAGAGTGAAAGAAGGAGGAAGGTTCTCGACGTGCACTTCTGCGTAGGCGGTACCCGCTCCACCATCGTCATCGACAACTGTGAAGGTGAGGTCGTAGTCCCCGTTGTCCCCATAGAAGTGGGAAGTGATGTTCATCCCCGTCGCATCGGGCGGGTTGTTCTCTTCTGTTATCACTGCGGTTTCGTATGTGCCATCACCGTAGTCCCACACACCCGAATGAGTGTCTAGCCATCCTGGATCGGTGAATTCGCCTATCGCCTCGCAGGGAGTCGTTCCTTCGAGGAAGATACAGAAGGGCAGACTTATCGACGGTATTGGATTCTCGTTCGTTGTCAACAAAGGAGGGGTATCATCTATTCCCACTCCTCCGTCGTCATCTGTCACCGTGAGAACTACGATGTATGTGTCGTTATCTCCATAGGCGTGTGTTACCGAAGGTCCCGCATCAAAAAGAACCGTTCCATCTCCGAAGTCCCAATCGTATGTGAATGTGTCATAGATTCCTGCGTCGTAGACAGTCGCTTCGAAGAGAATCTCCCTCCCCTCTGGATAGGGAGGGTTCAGAATCGTGCCATCCAGACTTCGACTCGTCCACTCTGGTGTCGGGGGCACGTTCAGAACTGTGATGTTGCACGTATCCCAATCACTCATTCCGCTTGCGTCCGTCACCTCTAGGGTGACAATGTAGATTCCATCGTCGTAGTAGACATAAGTGGGGGTGGTTCCGGTGGCGTCCACATCGTTGGTGTAGTTCCCGTCTCCGTCGGAATCGATCAAATGATTCATGTCCCAGTAGTAGCTGAGCGCTCTCTCAAGGTAGTAGCTGACATTCCAGCTCAGGAGCGAGGGCGTTTCGTTCTTGTCCGTCGATAGGATGGCCTTGAGAATGATTCTCGGATAGAGGGATGGATCCACGAGACCGTCCAAGGACAGGGGGCAGTCATTAGGTCTTATGCCCGTGACGATCGGTGAACCGACCTCGTCCAGGACCTGGATCTCTATCTCTGTCCTTTCGGGCTCGCTTGCCGAGACATTCAGGGTGCCCCAGGACTGAAGATTCCCCAATGGAGAAATCACCTCCGAAGTGACCCATCCCGGTGTGCGATAGCCGAACGCCGAGATGCTGATATTGTTCGCGAAACCTTCGCCTATGTGCGGGTTTCCGTCTATCTCGCCTTCACCATAGCTGCCTACCCCATATTTCGAGAATGTGAATTCCTCGTCTATGAATTTCGAGCCGTTGACAACGATGTTGTCCAATGGATCGCGAACCTCCCCGTACATTGTTCGCGTCTCGGAATCCCATGTGATGCGAGTAGTGAAGAGCTCCCAGTAGTGCTTGTCATAGTATGTTACGTAGGCAATGCGAATTGTGTCCGAATCATCATACATCCAGCTGACGAGCCTGTCTAAATCTCCATAAACGGGATCGCCTCCGTAGACCCTGATGAGTAGAGTGTTGTTCGTTGGACCGTGCTTGTGGCCAAGGCGCCAGCTTTCATTCTTCTGCAGGAACAATGGGTCAGCGATGGCATACGTGTCAGCCCGCCAATACATGTAGTCCACGCGGGCTGAGATATCCATAGCATCTGTGATTGGAAAAGGAAGGAAACCTACCAGCTTCTCGTAGTGATCGAAAGGATCCTCCCTGTCCACGTACCATCTTATTGCTTTCCTGCCAGCGTCCCACCATAGAACCGTATTCGGCATGTCATCTTCAATGACAAATCCGGGGTCGGTGTCGAAGGTATGCATGATAGAGAGGCTCACGTTTGTCAGCACTATGGCTTCGCCCAACATGGTGGTGTTGACCATTTGCGATATCTTGGAATTGTCCTCGAAGGGGTCCTCCCAGAGTCCTACGGAAGAGCCCCGGGAGCCAGTTCCATTGAACTGCACAACGTCGCCTTCATTCACGGTCTGATCGGGACCCGCATCTGCAACAGGGGGTTGGTCTGGTTCAGCAGACCCGATTTCAATCCACACAGAGTCCCATATAGGAATCGTCTCGTTCCCGTACCAAGCGAGATCCCTTCCTGCGGAGATATTGTACCTCCCCGGGGGCACCTGTTCCCCGCTGGGTGGAACCAGATTACCAGAATAATCACAAATGAGGTATTTCTGATTCCAACCAGTCGAGTAGTTTGAACCCGGAGGTATGTACACCACGACCTCCAGTTCCGCGCACCACTGCGTGTTTACAACAACCTGCCCAATTGAGTCTACGACATAGAGGTGAGGCGGATTTAGGAATGTTATGGTCTCGTCGCCTATGTTCGAAAGCGTAATGGAGACGTTCTCTCCCAGCACATAATAGTACTTGTCAGTCGAGACCTCGAGCGGGAAAGTGGGGCCATCAGAATTCCAACCAGAAATCTCGATAGGCGTCTGAAAACTCATCAGCAATAGCAAAATGGAGACAATAGCAACGTCTATTCTCATCCTTCCACACCCCGGATAACAAGAGTTTCCCAGATATTCAATTATTCGCGCCATGCGAAATGAGAAACGTCTGTCTCGACCAAGACCAGTCTACCCTGTTTCTGTCGTTGCAAAAACCTATATACCCTCCTTGACGATTCACTGAGTGCCAATGCACAAATTAGTGGAGGTCAAGTCAAGCATAGACCTTCTCGAAGCAAACAGGGAAATTGCGCAGAAAAACAGGTCTTTTCTCCGTGAAAGAGGGATAACATCCGTCGACATAATGGGCTCGATAGGCGCCGGAAAGACTCTTCTGGCGGAGAGAATGATAGATATCCTTCAAAGCAATGGAGTTTCCTCAGCTGTCATCGCGGGCGATGTTGCTGGAGATGCCGACTATCAGCGCTTCAAGAAGCACGGGGTTCCCGTTGAGAATATCAACACGGGAAAGGAGTGTCATCTGGATGCCCATCTAGTTGACCATGCGCTTGAGAAAATGGATCTGAATGGAATAAACGTCCTCTTCATAGAAAACGTCGGTAACCTAGTTTGCCCAGCGGACTTCTCCTTGGGAACGGACAAGAGAATTGTCGTAGTCTCCATCACAGAGGGCAACGACATGGTGAAGAAGCATCCCATCATCTTCGGACTCTCGGATGCAATAGTCATCAACAAGATGGATTTGGCAAAGGCCATGGAGGTCGATCCGAAGAGCCTCGAGAGAGATGCGAGGGAGATCGGGTCGAAGGCTAGAATCGTTCACACGGATGCCAAACACGGGGAGGGTATTGAGGATTTGATGCATGCGCTAGACCTTCCGTTCGATTGAGGTTTAATGGATGAAGCTCTACCTTTATGGTGTCGTTCAGGGGGTTGGCTTCCGGCCCACAGTCTATAAAGTTGCAAGTTCCCTCGGCTTGAAGGGATACGTCAGAAACAACGGGTCGAATGTCGAAGTCTGTCTCAACGATGGCGAGGAGGAATTCCTGAACAAGCTGGAAGCCGAGCTTCCCCCGCTGGCGAGAATAGACGAAGTCGAGAAGGTGGATGATCCACTCGAGGAAATCTATGACTCCTTCGAGATAATCAGCAGCATTAGCGGTTCCAAGGAAGCCTCTATACCGCCGGACATAGCGCTGTGCAAGGATTGCCTCAATGAAATGTTCAACAAGAAGGACCGAAGGTACGAGTTTCCCTTCACGAACTGCACCAACTGCGGTGCGCGGTTCTCTGTGATCAAGGACTTTCCATACGACAGAAAGAATACGTCAATGTCGATCTTCGAACTCTGTCCGAGATGTAGGGGGGAATACACCGACCCGCTGAACAGGAGATTTCATGCACAGACGATATCCTGTCCTCGCGACGGACCGAGGTATCTTCTCTACGATGATCAGTGCGTTCAGCTTATCGTAAGCAATCCGGTCGAAAAATTCGCGGGGATGATAGACAAGGGGATGCTGGGAGTAGTCAAGAGCTGGGGAGGGATGCATATAGTTTGCACCCTCGAACAGACAAAGAGATTGAGGAGATGGTACAATCGTCCCTACAAGCCATTTGCCGTAATGGTTCGGGACATCGAAGCCGCAGAGAAATACGCTGTGGTTTCTGAAGAAGCGAAGAAGCTGATGGGTTCTCCCGAAACACCAATCGTTCTCGTTCCAAAGAAGTATGGAGAGTTCGACGACCTCCTCGAGGATGTTTCCCCTGGTCTTGATAGTATTGGGCTCTACATTCCCTATACTGGGGTGCAGCATCTAATCTTCAGGAACATCAGCCATGATGCACTTATCATGACATCAGCCAACCCACCCGGAGAGCCGATGGCTCTCACCCACGAAGAGGCGTTCAGATTGGGAGTTGAGATTTATCTTCTTCACAACCGCGAGATCGTGAATCGCATAGACGATTCCGTCGTGATTCCGTTCAATGGAAGCAGGTTCTTCATCAGAAAGTCGAGGGGGTACGTTCCAAAGCCGATTCCTATATCGCACAAGAGGAAGATCCTGGCGGTTGGTGCGGAAAGGAATGTCACCTCGAGCGTGTCCAGGAATGGAGAGCTTCTGATTAGCCAATACATCGGAAACACCACACATTACGGCGTGTTCGATTTCCAGATGAATGCGACGAGGAAGTTGATGAGCTTGGCGGGAATCGATGACATCGAAGCCGTGGGAATCGACCTTCATCCAATGTACACGACGAGAAGGGTCGGGAAAGAGTTCGCAAAGGAATACGACACCAATATAGTGGAGATCCAGCATCACTGGGCGCACGCGGTTTCTTTGATGGCGGAGCATGGATTGGACAAGCTCGTTGCTCTCACGTTCGATGGTGCTGGCTACGGAGAAGATGGAAATATCTGGGGAGGGGAAGCGCTCTTCTCCAGGCTTGATGGCTATGAGAGGTTTGCACATCTGCAGAACATACCTCTGATAGGAGGGGACAAGGCTGTTCTCGAGCCAGAGAGGCTCGTATTCGCGATATTTGAAGAGCTTGGCGAGCCAAAGGATATCTTCGATGCAGAGAAGACTAGAATATTGAGAAAGGCGATGAGGAAGGCGCCCCTGACTAGCAGCCTAGGCAGAGTTCTGGATGCACTCTCCGCATATCTTGGAGTCTGCAGCAAGGCAACATACGACGGTGAGCCTGCAATGAGACTCGAAAGACTTCTTGCAAGAGGAAAAAATAAATTTGATCTAGAGACCGAGGTGAAGAGCACCAATGGCTTGGAAATCCAGACACTTCCCCTTTTCGCACAGCTTGATCCAATCACGAGTAAAGAAGAGGCAACTCCACGGCTCAAGGCGGACCTAGCATATTCCTTCGTCTACTCTCTGATGAAGGAGTTTGTTGACCTCTCCGCGCAAAAGGCGGACGAAATCGGTTCCAAGAAGATTGGCCTCTCAGGTGGAGTGACATACGATTTGCCCATCGTGAGGATGATTTGTGATTTGGCAAAGGAAATGGGTATCGAGGTCGTTCTTCACAGTAGGATTCCAAATGGAGATGGAGGGATTTCCGCAGGGCAGAATGTTATCGTGGGAATGAAAGAGGAATGACCCATTCCGTGGCTACCCGGATTTCTTCTTAATCGAGACCCACCGAGCTACCACTTCTGTGCATATCTCCAGCCCATATCGAAGGTTTTCGACATGCACTTAACGCATGGACCGTATTCCATGGTGGAAATCTGATGTATTTCCTCCCCTGACCATATGACATTGAAAATGACCGTCGGAAAAGTGATTGAGCCACTGTTTACCTCCCTTCCCTTGAAATCGACATAGATTTTCGCCTTGGTCGTCGCAACATCGCCCAGCTCTTTCAGGTCCGCAGTGGGCTTCTCGCCGAGGGGCAAAACGATCTTCAAGTCCTTGCGATCGAGCAATGGCTTCAGTTCATTGAGCAATTCCCTCGGGACGCCGCTTATTCTTATCTTCCTCGACCTCTGCACCTTTTTCTTGATTGCCTCAATCCCTTCCTCCACGGTCCGGTAGGTGGTTGAGAGCTTGGCTTCATATCTTCCCTCTACTATTGGCACATCATCACCTCCTTTCCTCGTCAGCTCTCCAGCCCAGATTGTACCATTCAAGGAAGCACTTTCCGCATTCATCATATAGCATTTCTTCCACCATGTATTTGTCCGACACAGGGTCCTTCAAAACTGTGAACGTCCTTTCCTCATCGAGGATTACGGACATAGACGGAACCTCCTTGTTTCTCACCACGGAAACTATCTCGACTTCAGCCTCCTTGAACTGAATGTTCTCGTTTCTCGTCCCTTTCTCGCCCGGAAACAGCAGGACCCTGACCTCGGCATCCTCGCGGAAAGCATCCTTCATTGTCTCGAGGAAGTCCGTAGTCGCATTGCTCAACCACACCGTCTTTGCCTTCCTTGTCTCATCTTTTAGGCCCGAAAGCCCAACATCGGATTTCTTTATCACGAATTTCTCCTTCATCCCAATCGCTCCTTCGTTTAGACTCTTCCCTATCGATTCGAGAAAATCTTCGTAGTTCTCCTTGACCCCTGCAAGGACTTCGTCAGGGTCGATTGCGCGGAACAAGATAGGTACTCCAGAGTAAATGCGCACCCAGCCTTTCTCCTTCAGCGATTCCAATACTGCGTAAATCCTTGTCCGAGGAACTCCCGATTTCTCAGAGAGCTTCACCGCACTGCTCAGATGGTCTGTAAGTAGGCTGAGGTATGCCTTCGCCTCATATTCGGTGAGTCCGATTTTTCGCAGCTTCCCGACGAGATCCTCCATGAGTGTTCGACTTGGACAGGATGTGTAAGAATAAATATTTGGTGTAACTGGGCAGAGTTAATTGCGAGCGCATTTTTCGAATTATTTGATTGAATGAGATGGTTAGGCAATCCTCTCGTCACATTTATTAAAGCGGGCATCCTTCACTCAATCGTGTGTTTAGCCATTCCCGCCGAGGTTCTTGACATAGAGGGAAACGTCGCCACGGTTGACTTCGGCGGGATAAAGAGAGAAGTTGATGTCTCCCTGACCGATGCGAAGGTTGGCCAGTACGTCATAGTTCATGCAGGATTCGCCATTCAGGTTCTCGATGAGGAGGAAGCGAAGGAGACTCTCACCCTCTTCGATCAGATTCTTGGTGAGGATATTGCATGAGTTTTCCGTGATGTCAAGCCTCGTCGATGTTGTTCTAGAAGAGGTCAAGAGGCACGATGCAAGAGCGGTCGAGGAAGTGGAACTTGAGATCGGTGAGCTCACGCTTCTAGGAAAGGAGCAGTGCCTTTTCGCATATGAAGCTCTATCGAAGGACGGGCCGCTCAAGGGATCGAAACTCACAATCAGGGAAAAGAAGGCGAAGGTGAAGTGCCAATGTGGCTACGAGGGTCCTATAGCAAAATCAGATGATCCGCTCGACCACCTCAGGGTGCCGCGCTTTTCCTGTCCTAGATGTGGCGAGAACGTGGAAATCATCAGCGGGAGGGACTGCATCATTACGAATCTAAGGCTGGTCGTTGGCTGATGTTCAGATTTCGCGACAAGGGAATGGCAGACAAGATAGTTCAAAAGCTCCGAGAGATGGACCTCCAGCTTACGCTCATGCACGTCTGCGGGACGCATCAGGACACTCTCGTGAGACATGGCCTCCGGTCCCTTCTCGAAGACGCTGGAATCGACATAAGGCAGGGACCTGGATGTCCGGTTTGCGTCACAACGGCTAAGGAGATAGAGGAGTCCATCGCTCTTGCGAAGGCGGGAAAAACGATAGCCGTCTTCGGCGACATGATCAATGTTCCCGGAGTGAGAGAATCCCTGGCAGACGCGAAGACGCAGGGATGCGATGTCCGAATCGTCTACAGTGTGAACGATGCCGTCGATTTGGCGGAGAGAAAGGACAACGAGGTCGTCTTCATCGGAGTGGGATTTGAGACGACGACGCCGAGCATAGCGGTGGCGGTTTCAAGAAAGCCGCCAAAGAACTTCTCACTGTTGAGCTGTCATAGGCTCATCCCGCCCGCTCTGAAGGCGATAGTGGAGATGGGCGAGATTAGGCTCGATGGTCTCATAGAACCGGGGCACGTGAGCACGATCATAGGTTCCAAACCCTATGAGTTCCTATCGGATGACTACGGAATGCCTCAAGTCATCGCTGGGTTCGAGCCGCTCGACTTGCTCATGGGTGTCTACATGCTCGCGAGGCAAAAGAAGGAGGGAGTTGCGAGGGTGGACATCGAATACACACGGGTGGTGAGGCCGGAAGGTAATCCCGCCGCGGTGGAGGCCATGAACGAGGTCTTCGAGCCCGATGACGTCAAATGGAGAGGATTCCCGACGATTCCCTTGAGCGGGCTCGTGCTATCTGATGGATACCGAGAATACGATGCCCGCCAGCGCTTCGAGGATGACTTGGCATACTTGAAGGGAAAGGAGTTCAAGGAGCCCAAGGGATGTAGATGCGGAGAGGTCCTACGAGGCATCGTGCGCTCTGAGGAATGTCCGTTGTTCGCGAATGTCTGCAAGCCCTCAAATCCAATCGGTCCTTGCATGGTGAGTGCAGAGGGCAGTTGCAATATCCTCTACAAATATTCGAAGCACGCCAAGAAGAGCTGATATCACAACAGCCAATCGAGTTTTCGAAAGAGAGCCCGAGGAAATCCTGACCAAGCAATGGAGATGAGAATTACCACCGAAAAGGCATGTCGGCTGTTCTGAAGGGGAAGGCCTACATTCATGCCATAAAGTGATGCGATGAGCGTTGGAAACATAAGGATGAGTGAGAGGTTCCTCAGCAACGAATAAAAGGGAGAAAGGATTCTGCAAACTGCGGGACAGCAAAGGGAGGAGTGCTAATGGAATTGTATTTGGTTCGACACGCGGATCCGAAGAGTGAGGAGGAGGACCCCGAGCGCTCGCTGTCGGACTTGGGGAAGAGACAGGCAGACAAAGTCGGGAAATTCGCTTCCGGTGCTGCAGTCAAGGTCAGCGAAATCAGGCACAGCGGGAAGAAGCGTGCGGAGCAGACCGCGGAAATCATCGGAAGGCGCATATCGCCTTCAAAGGGCGTGGTCGTCACCACGGGAATCGCTCCATTGGACGATGTGGGGCCAGTGGTGGAAATGCTGGAGAGCGAGGAGGAGACCGTTATGCTCGTCGGCCATTTGCCGTTCATGAACCGCCTAGTGAGCCAGTTGCTGTTCGGAAATCCTGATCATCTCGTTGTGGACCTGCCCAAGGCCGCAATGATTCGTCTTGTTCGCGAGAGCGGTGGCTGGACGATCGATTGGTTCGTGCATCCGAGTATTTTGCCCTAGTTGGAGAGGTCATTGCGTCTCGGAATCCGCAAGAATCCGTGCGTGGCCGTCAACATATCCTAGGTATCGGATCTCCCACGGGCATATCCAGGATTCTCTTCCCGCCAACGATGGTTTCCAAGACCACGCCTTGAACTTGGGATGTGGCTTCTCCAACGATTGCGGCATCCTTTCCTTCCTCGAAGGATTTCAGGACCTCCAGAACCGCCTCCGCCTTCTCCTTGACGACTGCAACAACTACCTTTCCCTCATTCCCGATATCGAGAGGATCAATCCCGAGCATTTCGCAGGCGGAACGCACTCCCTCTCTCACCGGTATGTCCGCCTCTCTCACGACTATACCAACATCGGCTTTCTCGCTCCACTCGTTAAGCGTGTTGGAGAACCCTCCTCGCGTGGGGTCCTTCATGGCCACGATGCCCCCCTCCTTGAGTGCTCCACCAATCATCTTGTTCAGGGGTGAGGCATCGCTTTCTATCTTGGACTCAAAGCCATAGCCTTCTCGGAAGGAGATAACAGTGATTCCGTGATCGCCTAGAAAGCCAGAAACGATGATCGCATCACCCGGACGGATATTTGAATCCTTGATCCATTTAGCGTCAAACTCCCTGTAGCGCTTCACCTCCTCGATATTTGCATCTAGGTGAGGACTTCTCTTTCCTATGCCAGATGTATTGACAACCACCTCATCTATAGCCCCCTTTTCCATGACCTTGAGGTCGCCAGTCACAACGGGAACTCCAGCATCCCTGCCCGTCCTATCTATGCTCTCAACAATGCGATCGAAGTCCTCCATCAGGAAACCCTCCTCGATTATCAGACCACAAGAGAGAGCAAGAGGCTCAGCACCGACAGCAGAGAGGTCGTTTATCGTTCCTGCAACCGCGAGACTTCCTATGTCGCCACCAGGAAAGAATATGGGCTTGACGACGTATGAGTCCGTGCTCAAAACGATGCCATCAATCACCGCTGAGTCATCGAGTTCCTCGAGAGCTAGTTCCACTCGTTTGTCTTCTGTTGTGCTCCCAAGGTGTTTCAGAATCCTATCCTTTATGAGCGAGCCCATCACCGCCCCGCCAGCGCCATGGGCCATAGTTATCCTATCCGCAGCCATGAAACTCCCCTCAGATGTTAATCAATCAGGATATTATACGCTTTCTGGTCGAAGATGGATGAAACCCGAAGTTCTGAGTCGAGTAGCTCAGTGCCTCGCCTTCGGCATTAGGATTTTCCGCGACTTCTTCCTTTTCCGCTTATTCCTCAGGTGTGCCCAGTATATCACCAGAATGAAGGCCATGCCGACGAAAGAAAAACCCGCAGCGCCAATAATGTACGACAGAGTCACGAAGACTTCTGTCAATTCTTCCGTCCCGCTAGGACCGGAATCAATCTGCGCGGCAAGTATGGAAACCAGAACATACCAAAGAAATGATAGAAAGATGCCGACTGAGAAGAAAATGAATGCCGACGCCACCGTCTTTCTTTCTTTTCTTTTGAACTCCTCAAGACCTTCCGTTTCGACTCTCAAACATCCCACCGCGTTCAGATCCGCAAAACAATCATTCATGGTCTAATTAGCCTTTTCGCAGCGTTTAGCTGCTTCATGTGCACATTTCTTTCTCTTCGAAAATCTCATTACCCCCTATCTATTGCACCGTCATCATAGTGCTTCTGAAAACAGCGGAATGACTGGAGCACGAAATATGGCTTTCACGCCCTGGGAGGGGTATGAATATCAGATCCCGCTAAGAAAATGCTGACCATTCTTGTCTCAGCCATTGTCCTCAGCACGGTTCTTCTCATTCTCTTTCAAGAAAGCGAAAGCGCCACTATTGCATGGGAGAAGCCACTCCTTGCGGAAGAAAGAATCTTCCCGCTTTTCAATCGAAGCGATGAGCTCTACGTCCTCAACGGGAGCGGAGAGGCTATGACATACTCAGAGCAACTTGCTCTGGTCTCACTTCAAGGGATAGTCAATAGGGAGCTCTCCAGAATCTACATCGACTTTGAGGGCGAATCAGAGAAGAACGACTCTCTCCTGAGCTTCCTGTCGAAGAAGCACAATGTGTCTTTCAATCACATCACGATTGGCGAGGTCTTTGGCAGGTTCAGCGATTACGTGAACGGAATCGTAGTCTATGATGAAGCGAACACCCATACGGTGAACATAGCCACAACGCTGTCTGGAATCCATGGCTTGGTCATCGCAGATGCTGACCTCGCATTGGAATTGATTGAAACATATGGTTTCGAGATCAGATATGACCTGAGGGAAAGGCCCTGGTCGGACTTGCGAGAGGGGGTGAGCATATACGATGAGGCCTTATCCAGCCTCTATCCTCTATGTGGGAAAAGATTGATTGCCATTCTTAGGCCCGATAAGCTGATGTCAAGGGACTACGTCATAGCGACCAGGTCTTTCGCCTTCTATGTTCCCCAGGGTCCCATGACCTCTGATTCCAACATCAGATTCATGGAGAAGGTCTTGAGATCGACACCCGACAACATTCCAATTCTCGGCTGGTTCTCCTTGCCAACAGGTGCAGAGGAGAACTACTTCATCCAGATGATATCAAAGTCAGGGAAGATGGCAATTGGCGGGGAGCACTTCCCCAATCTATCAGTGCTGAGTTCTTTTCAGTCGACAGAAGGGCTGCGACAATCCTTTTTGCAGAGGGATCTCGAGTTGAAAAACAAGGTCTATCTGACCATCTCAGTTCCTGACGGTGACAGCATTGACTTCATGTATGAAAGGATGAGGGAGATTTGGGATGGCGACCTGCGAGGGAGTATTCCGATCTCGTGGTCAATGGAGCCGCTTCTTGCGGAACTCGCCCCCGTGTTCTTGGAATACTTCTACGACGATGCAACACCAAACGATACCTTCCTAGCCGGTCCGAGCGGGGCGGGATATATTTACCCCAACTTCACTCCGGACGATAGCCTCAACCTCTATCTGTGGCGGGCCAAGCGACTTCTCAATGAGACCGACATCGACATCGTGTGGCTATTGAATTCCTTCACGAGCTATGAAACGCCCTACTCACCCCACAAGCTTGATGGCTATGCTCAAGTGCTCCAACCCAAGGCAATGATCCTTGATTATGGTGATACACCAGTGAGGCGGAGTTATTGGATCCAGACAAGGGACGATGGCATCGGTGTTCCCGTGATCAGATCCACACACGCCTGGGGGGATATGGATAACTTCCTAGGCAAGGTTGCGATGGAGGTGGAGACGTACGGAACTAGGCCACATTTCCTTTTCGTCCCTATTATGCCTTGGACGATAACCCTAGACGATATCGTTGAGGCAATCAATAGATTGAATAGCTGGTTCGGTGAAGAGTTTGAGATAGTATCTGTCAATGAGTTCTTCGATCTCTTCAAAAGAGCCATGATTATGCACGCAAGGAATGGGCTCGACGATGTCTCGCGAAATCCGATTACACGCATTCTTGCCAGTGACCCGATTGAGTCGGCGGAGGCAGAGATCCTGCTGGCCGAAGAGATGCAAGCATACGGTGACCTCGAGGGGGCAGTCGCTCATGCATCACTCGCATCAGGTCATCTCCAAGAGGTCGAGAGGGTGACTGTCCTCACAGGCCTCGTTTGGCTTGTCATAGCCTTGGCTCTCGTAGCCCTCTTTGTCTTGGCAAGAAGAGGAATCATTCACCGCAAAAGGCGACCAAAACCCAGACGAATCATTCTCGTGTTACAGCTTCTCCTCGGAGTTTCCCTCTTCTACCTGGGCTTCTTCCACATTCTGTATTCGAACTTCTGGAACTACTTCAACTTCATTGCTGTAGTCATCGCTGTTCCTGTAATCCTAACCATAAGGAGAATCTTCGTTGCCCTTCGCAAGCCCAGTTCCACTGTGAATATTGCAGCGAGCATTTCGCTCTTTATCTCCTCGGGTTTGGTCCTTGTTCACGGACTTGCCATCGGTCTCGTCGCTGCGTCCTTAGTTCTCATGTTTTCCAGCAGGGAAGACGAGGCCTCTGCGCTCGGTGGGACCGACTACCTTTTGATATTCCTTGGCGGGCTCCTCATTGCAATGTTCTTGCAGTTGCAGTTTGTTGCCGCTGCCATCCTCTCGATTTGGCTCATCGCCTTCTCCATTGCTCCATACGTGATGCCGAAGGAGGACAGCTCGGGCCTCATTTCTGAGAGCGGGGAGCAGATCGATGACGTGGCTCCCGCAGGAAAGTTCGTGCTATCATCCGCCACATCTCTCCTCCTCATTCTTCTCTTCGTTCCCTTTGTCCTCCCTCAAAACCATTACTTTTCATTGGCTGCGACTTTCAACTTGCCTTTTCTCCAGCATCTGGGTATTCTTGCTCTTCTATCCTCCATTCTGGTTGCTCCTCTCCTTCACGGGTCGTTGCCCGCCACAGTGAAATCCGTCTCTCTTCTTCCTCTTCTTGTGATCTATTCCATCATCTGGTTCCTTCTCTTCTTTTCACCTTCGCCTCTTTTTTTGGGGACGACCGTAATCATCGCCCAGCTCCTTGCTGCTGTTGCGTTTCTGCAGGTCTACGATAGATTCGGTAGCGCTGGCGGGTCAGCAATGACCATAGTATCGAGGCACATTCTCCTGTTCGTCTTGTTCGGCTTCGTCGTGGTGATGCCCCCGCTCAGCTATTCCCTCTATCTCATCCGCCTACCGTCGTCAGTCGTGTTCTTCTTATATTCGCCACCTCTGATTATCTCAGCTTTCTCAGCACTGGTTTTTGTTCTGCCGATTCTTGTCTTGCGTTTGAGGGGAGGTCAGACGAGGAAACCGTCAACTTAGACTGCATCGGAAGATTTTTTTGTCCGGAGGACCTATCTGCGCCATCTGAGGAGAACATCCCTATGAGGGTCTTGCCGAGGAAGAAGCTGATGACGGTGGGTTCGAGCTTGGCGAGGAACTATCTCGCGAAAGAACCGATTTATCCATTCTATGCGTCCTTCAAGGTCACCCACAAGTGCAATTTCCGATGCAAGTTCTGTGATGTATGGAAGGAGAACACTCCAGATCTATCGACGGAAGATGTATGCAAGGTGCTTGATAATCTGGGCGACTCGAGCATTCTTGTAACGAGCTTTGAGGGGGGCGATCCGCTTCTGCGGGATGATATCGAATACCTGCTTCGCTACGCGAGGTCCAAGCCATTCTATCTGCTCTTCACGACGAGTGAGACAAATCTCGAAGAGTATCCCATGGAATCCTACGGGAAATACATAGACTTTCTTCACGTGAGCATTGATGAGGGGCACAGGAATCTCGACATGTTCGACAGACTGGAGGCCTTCAACTCTTGGGGTCCTATCCTGTGCATTCAGACGGTTGTAACGAGAAGGGACTTGGACTCACTTGAGGAGAAGGTCAAGAAATGCTATGATGCAGGAGCCAAGATAGTTGTCATGGCTGCTGTGCACCTAGACAACACTCCGGATCTCTATCCCGACCCGCCCCTTCTCAGAAAGGTCTCGCTAGCTCTGAAGGAGAAGTATCCAAATACGATAATATCGCCAGACCAATATTTCGACAAGCTTCTTCTCGACCATGGATGCACGACTTCCTCGGTGATAATCGATAGCGATGGCGGACTCTTCTATCCCTGCAGGACATTGAGAACGAAAAGAGCGAATCTCGTTGAGACATCCCTCATGGACTATCTCAATTCGGACGATGCACGTAAAATGAGGGAGGTCATGAGTTCTTGCGACAGGAGATGCGGTTGGTACCAGTATTTTGCGACATCTTCCTTCACATCCCCTGTGGAGGTCCTCTCGGCCCTCAAGCCGTACTATTCCGATATCCTCGCAAGTTCTTAGCTTGAGCGATTCTAAGGTCAGGAACCACGCATGTTTCCATTGAGCGCTCCTTCTAATCTTTAAATAGAGAAGACGGCATCAATACGAGGAAGATGAGGCACGTCATAGTGGGTTGCGGCGCGGCGGGAGTGAGTGCCGCTCAAGCGATCAGGAAGCATGACGCGAAATCAACGATTGTGATGATTGCCAAGCAGAAGCAACTGCCCTATTCGCTCTGCTCGCTTCCGGCGGTTTTGGCGGGCGAGATAGAGTCTTCCAAGATTGTTCGATTCCCGCGAAACTACTTCGATGATTTGGATGTGGACCTGCGGTTGGAGACAGAAGTCACAAAGATTCTTCCTAGCGATGAGCGGGTCATTGCTGATGGTCGTAGACTGAAGTATGACAAGCTGCTGATTTCCATCGGCTCGCTTCCACTCGTCCCACCCATAGATGGAATCGACAAGCGGGGCGTCTTCACCCTCATGAGCTTGGAGGATTGCAGGAGAATCCTGAGATATGTGAAGAAGGGCGCAAGACGTATGATTGTCATCGGTGCTGGCTTCATAGGTATCGAAGCTGCCATTGCCCTCAGAAAGAGAGGACTGGACGTCACTGTGGTTGAGATGCTCGATTCCGTACTTCCGAGAATGCTTGACCCCGACATCGGCGGAAGGGTGCAGAAGATTCTTGAGAACGAAGGCATCCGCTTTCATCTCGGAAGCCAAGTCACGCGCATCACTGGCGGGAACAGAGTGGAGGGCGTCGAAATCGGGAAAGTGAATCTGGCATGTGAAATGGTCATCATGGGCATAGGCGTCCGCCCAAACATCGAATTGCTGGCAGGCTCAGGCATCCGAAAGAACATGGGCATCCTGGTTAGAGAAACCATGAGGACAAGCAGGCGGGACATCTACGCGGCGGGCGACGTCACAGAATCCTTCGACCCTTTGCGAGGAAGGAGGATGGTCAACGCCATTTGGCCCAACGCTGTCATGCAAGGACGAGTCGCAGGGGAGAACATGGTTGGGGTGGAGTCGCACTTCAGCGGATCCTTCACTGTGAACATCATCGACATCTTCGGCACCTCTGCACTTTCCATGGGGATGGCTTCCTTCGAAGACAAGAACTTGAGGGAGGTAAGGTTCGAAACGAATCGCGCGGTCAAGAAGATTCTCTTGCGGGATGGGAAATTGGCGGGAATGCAGTTTGTGGGGACGCTCAGGAACACAGGTTATATGATGAGCCTAATGCAGAAGGGCGAGGACATCTCGAAGTATGAAGATGAGATTCTTGAGGACAGGTTCCTCTCTCCTGCTATTGTAACGAGGTGACCCGAGAAGGGAGGGGATGCAGACCGCCTCGGAGATGGATGAATGGATCCGGCGGGAGTGGCTGGACGTCACGCCGGGCGAAGAGGCGGTGGACATGCGAGACTTGGCACACGAGAAGACGAACAATGCCGACCCGCAAACGCTTTAATATCCTCGCACGATGGACATCCCTGGAGGGTCAGCCACGAGGGATTGCGTGAACTGCGGACTCCAGTCCCCCGATGACTGGAGATACTGTACCAACTGCGGCACGCCCCTGCCCGAACCGGTCCGAATCCACGTGATAGAGCCCGCGCTCTTCCGCAAGAGGCGCCGGACGAGGCGACTTCATCCACGCGAAAAGCATATTATCTCCCTCTCGTTTTGTGATTCGATGAAGAAGGCATGGGCAGTCCTCGTAGTTCTTGTCATTGCTTCAGCCATCGGCCTCTACGCGTTGGCGACTCAGATTGGCGACACGGACCCATCGCCAAATGATGGCAGTGGAGAGAGCATAACCTACTCCGTCATCAGGGTCCTGGACGGGGACACGATCGAGATAGAGGACTACAGGGTCAGGCTGATAGGTATTGATGCGCCTGAGAGCGGTGAGCCCTTCTATTACGAATGCAAATCCAAACTCTCGGAGTTGATCGGAAACAACGACGTGAGGCTTGAGGAGGATATCGAAGATACGGACCATTACGGAAGGTTGCTGAGGTATGTCTGGGTGGACAGTCTCCACGTCAACATGGAAATGGTCAGGACTGGATGGGCAGAAGCCTATCCCTATCCGCCCAACACGAAGTATGCCTCGCAATTCGAAAGCGCGGAACAGGAGGCCAGGAACGCCCAGCGAGGGATGTGGGAAGAATCCTACGCTGACGTCTATATCTCCTACGTCCACGAGAACGCTGCTGGTAATGACTGGTATAACCTGAATGATGAGTATATCGTTTTCACAAACGGTGGAAACACAGCAATTGCGCTTACGGGATGGACCGTGAGCGATGAAGTCAACCACGTGTACACGTTCCCCTCGTTCACCCTGAGCGCCGATGCATCAGTCACCCTCTATACGGGAAGCGGAACGGACACGGCTACGGAGTTGTATTGGGGTAGCGGATCCCCCATATGGAACAATGACGGTGATACGGTGTATCTGAGGGACTCCACTGGCGATCTGGTTGACAGCTATCAGTGGTGAGCCGGGGTTTGGGGGAGATGGTGCAGTTCGTGAGGGGACTCCTATCGCTCGAGGAGTGCAGGCGATCCCGACAATACTACATGGCGATACCGATTTATATTCTCCAACCCTTAGTCGGCTGAGGTGGATGGAATGCCGAATCTCACGGTGAGGAAGGTCTCCAACATCGTGCGGGACTACTTCGACGAGGTCAAGAGAAGCAAGTTCATCTTCGACATTGTCACCGTGGAATTCAATGAGGAAGAGGATGAGTGGGAGATCCTTTGCGAGGTCTCAAACGTGTTTGATGAACAACCGCGGATCTACAACGTCACGGTAGATGATGAGAGCGGGGAAATAGAGGATGTCTCGGAGACCGAGGAGACGTAGGCCGATTCTTGTCGATTCCAGCCCTCTGCTCCTTCTCCTCGTGGGAACCTATGAGAGGGGTCTTGTCGAACGGTTCAAGAGGACGAAGGCGTACTCTCACGACGACTTCGACCTCCTTGTGCAGTTCCTCGCAGGTAGGAGGGTCATCGCGACACCGGGTGTGCTCGCAGAGGTGTCGAACATGGCGATGCAGCTTCGGCGGGAGGATTTCAGCAGACTGGTGGAGAGGAACATCGACGGACTGAGGCGCACGCGTGAGATTCACATTGCGAAGGACATCATCATCGAGTCGCCCGAGTTCAAGAAGATAGGCGCCACGGACACGTCCCTGCTCCTGGCTGCGCGGGAGAACGACTGGGAGGTTTTGACTTCCGACCATCCACTCTGCTCGAGATGCCGTAGGGAAGGTGTCGAGGCCACTCACATGATGGAGCTGCAGACGAGGGCTGAGCAGTTCATGTAGTCCTTCACCTTCAGGCCCGCAATTGACCTGATCTCTGGACGAGGATTGTCCCTTTCGGCAAGTGATTTACACGGGCACAACGATAGAGTTGTGCATGGCGAAGGACGAGGCGACAATCAAGGTTCGGATACTCAGGTGGGGTAACTCCTATGGGTTCCGCATCCAGAAGGCCGAACTGAAGAGGCTGGGTCTAAGCCCCGGTGAGGAGGTACTAGTGCGGCTGGAGAGGAGAAGTGGCCCAGTTGACCTCTCGGAACTTTCGAAGTTCAAGGGCAGAAGGCCTGACGACTCCTCGCGACACAACGAGCTCCTGGGGGAGGCCCGCCAAAGGGCGATCAAGGAGAAGAAGGCATGATGCGTGTCGCCGACACCAGCGCCCTGTACGCCCTCTTCTCCGAGGAGGTCCGATTTCACCAGAGGGTATTAGAGGACATGAGCGCTCCTGACCCCGTCGCCATTCCTTCCGAGATCCTCGTGGAGACCATCGATCTTCTCGCCTATCGATTCGGCCCAAGCGCGGGGAAGAAGGCCCTGGACTCCCTTCTCCAGCTCCCCCACGTGAGCGTGGCGGAGAAGGTCGAGTTGAGGGCAGTCAAGGATATCTATGACAAGGCGAAGGGGATGAGCCTTGCCGATGCCTTTGTGGTCCAGACCTGTGTGGCGCTTGGAGC
>JBHIFI010000021.1:0-32637 GCA_046761005.1 Thermoplasmata archaeon | reverse complement strand
CTGTCATCTTGAGGGTAGTATTAAGAGGCGCAAGAGGATTCTTCCATTGCATGCCCCTTCGAAAGGGCCCCACCTTGGCTCAGAGGTTCCTCTTGCTAGGCGCGGTTCTCTGTATTGTACTAGGAGTTCTCATGTTCTGGTTGCGTGAGCAATGCGCTGATACCTACTTCGGCTCTATAATTGGATGTGGAAACAGCGAGCATGACACGGGAATTTTCGCGCTGAACATTGTCGCTGCAACACTGATGGTGGTCTTGATCTTCTTTCTACACAGATATCCGAGGACTCTCGGTCTCTTTGCTGTCATCTTGGGATTAATACTCATATGGGCTGGCGACGTTGGGAGCTTCTTTGGAGGCTTTTTCTCGCTATCCGCGGGCCTCTTGAGCCTCACGTCCCTCCTGTAGGAACGATGATTTTTTATCGTTCAAGACTTATGATGTTGGCGGTTGGTGTATATGGAGAAGATAAAGATAGGGAGGGTGTTCAAGTATTTCGCGAAACCCATGGTCGCCGCCGTACAGATAGAAGAGGGCACCCTGAAGATAGGGGATAGCATATGTATACAGGGTGCTACGACGGACTTCACACAGACGGTGGAGTCCATGGAAATCGATAGGAGTCCTATCGAAGAAGCCAATCCCGGCCAGGCGATAGGAATAAAGGTCATCGACAGAGTTCGTCCCAACGACTACGTCTACAAAGTCGTTGAGGACTGATTCCATAAATCGCCCCATTTCGGCGTTGATTCGCGAGAAATCATATTAAGCTCGAGAGCAAGGGCCTTGGCCATCCGATTGTTAAGAATAGTATGTCGGGGGCGGGGTTTGAACCCGCGACCTCCAGATTTCCAAGGAGCGCTCTTTGAACGAACCCTATGAGTCTGGCGCTCCACCAGGCTGAGCCACCCCGACGCTAGGACTCAGCAGATTCCTCGGCCTCCTCGACCTGTTCTGCGGCCTCCACTTCCTCCTCCGTTTCCTCTGAGGTTTCAATCGCCTCCTCGGACACTTCGGCTGCTATCTCCTCGAGCGCTTCCTCGGGGGCTTCCTCCTGAGGCTCTTCTGGTGGAATCTCCGCCTCATCTGGCGGCGCTTTCTCTGGGATTTCAGGGAGCTTTGATATCCTCATCAGCTCGGACTTTCGAACCTCCACCCTCTGCAAGGGTTGAATGCTCTTGCACGCGAGCGCGATTTTCTTTGACATTTCCCCCATGATCATCGCCTTGACGAGTTCGCTCAGAGTCTTCTCGGAGGCCTCCGATTTGATTACATCTCCCATTTTCTTCCTGATAGCGGACTGCTTTGACGACTGTATCCTCCTCTCCGCAATTGCCATGGGCTTGACCCTAATGAGGTTCTCATCCTTCGTCATCACGTCGAACGTTCCATCTGTTCTCGACCTTTTTCTTCTCGTAAGCCTGCGGATGTAGTCGCTCGTCATATCATGACCAATGAAGTATGTGTAGGCATCCCCTCCCCTGACATCGTGAACCTTGAACCTGAGCTTTATATGCATCCTGCTGAAGTCTCCTGTGAGGTCCTGAACGGTTACCTCTGCTACGCGATCCATCAACTTCTCGGGCGAGTCCGATGGCGTTTCGCCTAAGACCCTGCTGTCGAACATGTCGGGTGCTATGATGTTGTACCACGATTTCGATTTCCATTTGTCCTTGACTTTTCGTGCAGCTGCCCTCGATTTCTTTGGCATTCAGACTCTCCTGGACGCACTCATATCTTGGGCCGATATAAATAACTTTGCGGGTTCGATTTCATCGCTGAAGGGCCCTATCCGTACATAGACAAGGGCAGCTCAGGAATCACGGGCGATGACGGCTTTGCGTTTTCGATTGATTCAAGAATCTGCTTCTCGATAAGCTCTGCCTCTTTCAGCAGGGGCCCAGGATCGATCTTCAGATTTGGGACCATCTTTCCTAGGATCTCGAGCAGTCTTGCAGCCGCCCTCGCGTCTGGGTAATCGGGCCTTGTCTCAGCCAACAACGTCAGAACATCCTGATTCCTCATTGTCGCCTGATAGAGTAACACACCGGGAAAACCGCTGACCATACCCTCCTCAAGTGGTTCCAACTTGTATTCCTTTATCAGCTTCCTCGTCCGCGATGTGCTTCCAACGCCGAACACTTTGGGATCGCCCACGAGAGGAACGGACGAGTTCAGTCCCTCCAGAGAAACGAGAAGTCCGACATCTTTCTCATCCGCCCAGTTGAGGACCTCAGCACTAAGCGGTTCTATGGCATCGAGCCTTGGCATGAACTCTGAGAGAATTATCGTGAGCTGATCGCACCGATTGTCGGGCCCACATTTTTGTTGGCTGGAGTATATCCTGAATGCAGGGGAGGCTCGCCCTTCGTGTATGAGGGCCACGGGCGGTAGTTTGCCAGATACGATTGCGCCCACGAGCTTCATCTTGAGCGACCTCACGAGGAAACTTCCGGATATAGTGCTGACGAGCCCAATCGTGGGAAAACTCGTCAAAACCAAGGAGTTGGAAGAGTCCCACTTCTTGTACTCATGAAACTTTATCTCGCTCTCCATCATATCTCCTCCTGATGGGAAGTTACCTCAAGACTTAATATTTTCTGGGAGGTATCCAAATCAACATTAAAATACTGACCACGCTTTTGTAGGGCGAATGCGGGAGGTCATAAAGACAGTCAGGCTGACGAAGAGGTACAACGCCTTTCCGGCACTGGACGAACTGACCCTCACGATAGGACCGGATGTTTGCGTCGGGTTCATTGGTCCGAACGGAGCGGGAAAGACGACGACAATAAAGATACTCACGAGTCTCATAAGGTCAACGAGTGGGAAGGCCTTCATCGAGGGTGTTGATGTCCAAGAGGACCCGAAGAAAGCTCTCATGAATGTCGGTTCCGTTGTCGAGATTCCTGAGTTCTACCCTTTTCTCACACCGATAGAGACATTGGACTACCTTGGAAGATTGCGGGGAATGGGGAAAGACTACATAGGAACGAGATCGAAGCGCGTTCTCGAGCAGGTTCGCCTGGAGGAGTGGGCGAGCACGAGAATAGGGAAATTCTCCAAGGGAATGAAACAGAGGTTAGCTGTCGCCCAAGCCCTGCTTCATGAACCTACGGTTCTGATATTGGATGAGCCAACAAGCGGGCTCGACCCGCGAGGAATGGTGGAGGTCCGTGAAATAATCAAGGAACTCAAGAAGGAGAAGAGGACGATCTTCATGAGCTCTCACCTCCTCTACGAGGCACAGGAGGTCTGTGACTACGTTGCGATGGTTGACAAGGGAAGGCTTCTCTATTACGACAAAGTCGAAAACGTAGGAAAGCTAATGGGCCCAAGGAGGCTCGAATTGCGAACTGTCAAGCCGATGACTGAGGCGCAGCTGAATGTTCTGAGAACATGCGATGGCGTAATCGATGTCGAGGTTACTCAGCCAGAGCTCGTCAACCTCAGATTTGAAGGAAGTGAAGAGAATAGGGCTCAGGTTCTGTCCAAGGTTATGAACGAGGGCGCACTCGTCGTCTCATTCAAGGCCGCGGGAATAGAGCTCGAGGACCTATATATGCAAATGATGGCGGGAGGTTCCTAGAATGCAAACAAAGAGCATGGCTGCCTCGAGCTTCGAACAGTATCTAACGATCATGAGGTATGAGCTATTTGGATACTTGAGAAGAAAGAGGCTCTGGGCGATACTCGTCATCCTCTTTCTGGTATTCTTCCTTATCCTCCTCGTACCCCCTGCATACGGAGTGGAATATCCTCCCACTTTCAGAGATTACGCTCGGATCTACCTCGAATTTACCGCAATCCTTGTCCTCTTGTGCGCCACCTTCTTTGGAAGCGATTCCCTTGTATCAGAATTTCAGCAGAAAACTGGATTTGTCATCTTCCCCAATCCGGTGAAGCGATCGATTATTGGCCTAGGGAAATTCAGTGCGAGCATGGTCGCCTCAGTTCTTGTCATTTCTATCTACTACGGCCTCATCGCTCTGTTCGTTGGCGGAATCTACAAGACGATTGAGGTGGAATTCGCCTACTCATACCTCCTGGCCATCCTCTACCTCTCTGCGGCGGTGGGTGTGGCTTATCTCATCAGTTCGGTAATGAAGGGAACGGTGGGTTCCACCCTCTTGACCTTCTTTCTCTTCCTACTCATCTTTCCAATGATACAGGGAATTCTCACCTTCGTAGGTGTGAAGCCATGGTTCTTCGTTACATTTGCGGGTGGAACGATGATGTATATCATGGTTGTCCCATATCCTCAAGATCGGATTTTTGAAATGCCAATGGGCGACCAGAGTATGACGATGTACGAGTTCTTCCCTGAGATTTCTGTGAGCATAGCGGTGATGTTCGCATACCTCATCGTGTGCTTGATTCTGGCCTTTCACATATTCAAGAAAAGGGATATGGTCGGATGAAATCCGACATCTTGATCCGCCCCGTTGGATACGTAAGAAACGAGATGAGGGAGAGAGTACCTAGGAAGGAATATAGTGAAGTGGTCTCTGAAATAGTTGTGAGGGAGGATCTCCAACAGGGCCTTGATGATATGGAAGAGCATTCTCATGCTGTCATCATCTATTGGCTTGACAGAATTCCCGAGGACGAGAGAGAGATTCTCAAGGTCAGACCGATGGGAGATCCATCGCTTCACATAGTTGGCGTCTTTGCCACCCGTTCTCCAGCGAGACCTAATCCCATCGGTGTCCAGACGGTGGAGATTCTAGGCAGGGAGGGAAACATCCTGAAGGTCAAAGGTCTCGATGCACTTGACGGATCTCCTGTATTGGATATAAAACCCTATACCATATGGCATGACCATGCGGAAGGGGCAAGACAACCGCGTTGGACGGAAAGAGCGCACCGGGGAGGATAGTAGGATAACCCTTTAATATCATGAAAAAGCCGTTCAAAACTTAATTTATACGCTCCTCATCTTTTGACTCTCTGGTGTACTCAATGGACTCAAAAGGGTTTGGAGGAGTGAGTGAGAAAGGTCTCAAGACCGTTATCGCGGTAGTCTTTGCACTTGTCGTGGGGATAGGTGCACTCACCGCTGGAAGCTTGGCAAACGAGCCTCCGGTGGTCGTGACAACCTACCCGGAAGCCTGGCAGACAGTCAGCGGGTTTATCACTATCCAGGGTTTGGCCGGGGATGATGTTGAAGTAGTCCTCGTGGAAGTCGCGATCGACAGCACCGAGGATTGGCAGCCCGCTGAGGACTTCACAGGAGACTGGCACGAATGGTCATTCGAGTGGGATACTACTCTGGTGGAGGACGGAGAGCATTTCATAGTTGCGAGAGCGTTCGATGGCGAGCTGTATTCAGAGCTGTACGATATCCCCGTCAATGTGCTCAATGAGGAAAACCACCCTCCCGCGGTCTGGGTTGAGCACCCGCCAGATTTCAGTGAGGTCAGCGGGACTGTGGAGATATGGGGTCATGCCTCCGACCCCGATGAAGGTGACGAAGTCGAGCTCGTTCAGATCGCTTTCGACAACACGGAGGACTGGATCAACTGCACGGACGTCTCAGAGCACGGCAATTGGTGGATATGGGAGTACATCTGGGATACAACTCAATTCGAGAATGGCTGGCACTACTTCGTCGTTAGGGCCTGGGACGGCGAGGACTATTCCGATTTGGTAGACATCCACGTGTACGTGATCAACGAGGAGGAGCACAATAACCCGCCCTGGGTAAACATAGAACACCCGCCTGACTGGTCCGAAGTAAGCGGGACGATAGTGATTTGGGGCCACGCCGAAGACCCCGACCCAGGGGACCAAGTTGAGCTCGTCCAGGTTGCTTTTGATGGAACTGAGGAATGGTTCAATGCCACGGACGTCTCACCTGAAGGAAACTGGCATACGTGGGAATACGAGTGGGACACGACGCAATTCGAAGATGGATGGCACGCAATAGTTGCAAGATCCTGGGACGGTGAACTGTGGTCAGAGTACGTCGATGTTCACGTCTACGTGGATAACGTGAACGACCCGCCCGTTTGCGAGATCGTAGAGCCTGGATGGGAGGAAGTCGTGAGCGGTGTGGTTAACGTCTGGATAAAATGCTTCGATGATAACGAGCTCCTAGAAGTCCTTGTGATGATAGATGAGGATGGGATCTGGTACGAGGCCACCTGGATGGGAATGGAGGAGGGTTACGAGTACTGGATGTGGGAATGGGACACCACCCAGTGGGAGGATGGCATCCACTACATTCATGCCAAAGGATGGGACGGAGAGTACTGGTCAGAGATTGACTGGATAAAGGTGATAGTTCAGAATGGAGAGTGTGAACCTCCCGTTGTGGAAATAATCCATCCGATAGGGGGAGAGGAAGTCAGTGGGATATATCTCATTCATGGAGAGGCTTGGGATCCGAATCCTGAGCACGAGATTTCTGTCGTCTACGTGAGAATAGATGGGGGCGATTGGCATGAAGCATTGGACACATCCTGGGACGGCAGCTGGTCCACATGGGGCTTCTATTGGAACACATTCGACTACGAGAACGGGGAGCACGTGATATCGGCGAAGGCGCGCACTGAGTGCAGATGTTCCGAGGTGAAGTTCAGAGAAGTCATAGTGCACAACGAGAATCACATGCCATCGGTTATGATCGTGCATCCCGAGGATCGAGAAACCGTGAGAGAGCTTTATCTCATACACGGAAAAGCGTGGGATGATGACGAGGGTGACAGCATAGAGAAGGTTCAGGTGAAGATAGGGAACGGAGAATGGCACATGGCGAAGGACGCGTCGCCAGACGACAGCTGGTATCTGTGGGCGTTCGAATGGGACACCACGGAGTACGATGACGATTGCTATGTCATCCTGGCAAGATCCTGGGACGGCGAACTTTGGTCCGACAACGCGAGCGTGATCGCATGTGCCGACAATATAGATGACCCGCCAGAGGTGGGAATCCTCTATCCCGACGATGGCATGATTCTTCGTGGCATTGTTCTGGTCAATGGAGTGGCCGAGGACGATAGGGGCGTCGAGCTCGTGCAGGTGAGGATAGACGAGGAAGAATGGAACGATGCCGTCGATGTCTCCGGGGATGGAAGCTGGTCCCATTGGGCATTTGAGTGGAATACAGGTGAATACGAGAACGGAAATCACACGGTATGCGCAAGGGCCTGGGACGGCAACTCCCATTCCGAACTTGACTGCGTGAAAGTTGCCGTCGACAACATAAACAACCCGCCGGAGGTGCAGATTGTGAGCCCCACAGAGAATGAGACTGTGAGGGGAGAGTACCTCGTATATGGGTACGCAAGCGATCCCGACCCTGGCGATGCGGTAGAACTCGTGCAGGTGAAGATAGATGATGGAGATTGGCAGAATGCAACGGACACATCCGGAGATGGTTCATGGTCCACATGGGCATACCTCTGGGACACCACTCAGTATGACAACGGAAATCACACAGTTCACGCAAGGTCCTTCGATGGGGAGCTGTGGTCCGAGGTGGACAGCGTAAACGTGATAGTCGACAATTTCGAAGGAAAAATAGTACCCCCGCCGCCCATTATCGATTTAGTACTGCCAATGGCATTGGGCATTCCGACTGCCATAGCGGCCATCATCCTTATTAGACGATACATTCATTGATATCACGGGACGGAGGCGATTGAAGAGAGAAGGCGGAAAAGAGGCTGGAAGAATCGCAAGACTGGGCTCCGCGATTGCTCTGATGTCAGCGGTGCTTCTTTCCTGCCTAGCACTAATTTCACCTGAGGCTTCAGCGGGTCCGACCTATATTCATGGATTCATCGAGAATACGCATTGGACAATCGAAGGGAGCCCGTACGTCATCATAGAGGATGCCTTCCTCACCTCAGACAAGACGCTCGTCATAGATCCAGGTGTTAGTGTGACCTTCAATGAGGGGGCGAGCCTCTTCATCGGTGGCCGCCTACTCGCGGATGCATCAGAGGGAGAGAATATTCTATTCACCTCAAACGCAACGGTCAAACATGCAGGAGACTGGGGAAGCATAGTTCTCGCAGGGCATGATAATGTCTTCAAGAATGCAAACATAGAGTTCGCACACAAAGGAGTATCTTTGGAGGAAGGTGCCTCTGCTCTGCTGCAGGACATCCATCTTACAAACAACTTCTTCGGAGGAATCTACTCTGAGTTTTCTACGGTGGAAATCCGGAATGCGACCTTCGAGGAGAACGGGGATTATAACGTGTATCTGAATAATTCATTCGCCTTCCTCGAGTCTTGCTCCATTGTGGGAAGCGGGATATCTGTGTTCACCATCCGTTCCTCTCCTATTGTAGCTAACACGACCATTGACAGCAGCTTTCTTGACCTCGTTGTCATGGAGGATTCCCATCCGAGATGGATAAACTCGACTATCCATGAGGGTAGGATAGCATTCGAGGACGAGATCTCGAGTCTGCTCGTGCAATGGTTAGTGACAGTTGGAGTGAAAGATGTCCACTCTACTCCGGTATCCGGGGCCGATGTCCTCTTCTCGAGCAGCCTTGGATTGAACAATAGCTTTTGGACAGGGGAGTCTGGAAGGGTCGAGAACGCGGTAGTCACGCAAGCAAAGCTAATGCTATTCGAGACTATCGACTACAATCCGTACCTCATTCGGGCAAGCAAGATGGAACAAGCAGTCGAAATCGAGAAGATCGTTGAGGGCAACACATTGCTGGAGATGTCCTTCACCGTGGACCTGTTCCCGCCGATAGCGAACGCTGGCGGGAATAGGGATGTGGATGAGGATGTTCCGGTTCAGCTCGACGCAAGTGGTTCTTCGGATAACGAACCTGATTTCCTTAGCGTCGGCGAGTTCGTTTGGGAATTCATGGATCAGGATTCCTTTGTCAGGCTTGAAGGACTGAGGGTCACATATGTCTTCGAGACTCCAGGTTCCTACCGGATAACGCTGACTGCAAAGGATTCTGGCGGGAACGCGGATACGGATATGATTACGATATGGATCAGAGACAGGACGCCACCTGTCTCGGACGCGGGAGGCTTCAGAGAGGCTGATGTGGGCGAATCCATCCTTTTGGATGCAGGAAATTCCTCCGACAACGATCCAAGATTCTGGAAGACCGCCATTTTTCTGTGGATCATCGAACCGGGCGAAGAGGAGATCCACCTATCGGGCGAGAGAACATACTATACCTTCGAAAAAGCGGGAAACTACTCGATAACCTTACACGTGGAGGACTCGGGAGGAAACACAGACAGCGATACTATCAATGTTCTGGTTAGAGCCCCGACACAGGAGTTCCCGCTCATCATTCCCGCAACACTAGGAATCCTTGCAGCGGCTCTTATAGGAGGAATTCTGAACACGGAGGTCGGCAAATTCGGACTCTTCAAATTCCTCCTCATTCCTTTGTATGTGAAACTGAAAAGGAAGGATATACTGGACCATTTCCTCCGCGGTCAGATATACGGCTACATAAAGGTGCATCCTGGCGAGAATTACTCCACCATCAAGAGGAATCTGCAGCTGAACAATGGAACGCTTACCTACCATTTGGACGTTCTCGAGAGGGAGGGTCTGATAATATCCAAGCAGAAGGGGAGCAGGAAGGTCTTCTATCCCGTCGGAATGAGGATTCCGGATAACGGAGCGGGCCTTCACGTAATTCAGGAGGATATTCTTGCAAGGGTCTCCGAGTCCCCAGGGATGTCCATAAGCGACCTCGCGAGGCTGATTGGGATAAGCAGGCAGCTGACGAACTACCATGTGAAGAAGCTCGTTGATGATGGCAGGATAACCATTGAGAGGAAGGGCGTTCGTGCGCGGTGCTTCCCCTCCGAAGAGCGCATTCATTAGCCCTTCTTTGGGGATATCTAGACGAGCTAGGGCTTTCGGGCTTTTCCTTTTAGCAACCGGATATCGGTACTCTCTCTTTTGATGAGCTATTTTGTCCCTCTATCTATCACTCTGATGTGATCGTACGCCTCGAAGTCGGTCCCGTCCCCCACTTCCCGCTTATCTTGATCTCGACTGATTCGCCTACTTCTTAATCCTCCAATTACTCTGTGGTTCTCTTGGAACAAGTCTCAAGAATCCCTTTCCGAAAAAAACCATAACTCGCTTTATCTCTATTCTTACTTACTCGATGGAGCTCAGTGAATTCCGTAAGACAATCACAGAACTTGTCAAGAGATGGAAATGGGAGATTCTCTTGACAGTTGGAGCGATTCTTGTAGTCTATGGTCTGCTTCTTCTGATACACGGGATAACAGACCCTCCTTACTACCTGGATCGAGAACCTTGGTGGTTTCTTCTTTATGTTGCCCTTGGCTCGGCGATTATGCTTCTTGTGGAATTGATGGGAAGGGAGTGACGTTTCCAGTCCTCCCGGTATTTAAGACATACTTCCCTCGAGGCGACTCTGTGTTTTACCCTTTGGTTTCTTTTCCTCATCGATTGAAAGATCTCCTAGCGTGTCGCTTCCAACATTGCGTGCCAAAAAACATTAAACCAATCGTCTCCATGTAGTTCTACGGATGTTGAACATAAAGCTGATACGAGAGAACCCCCAGACAATCAGAGATAGCCTGACGAAGAGGGGAGACGAGGAGAAACTGGCGCTTCTTGAGCGGGTAATCTCCATGGACAAGGAATGGAGGGAGGTCGTCGAAGAAGGCAACAAGCTGAAGCATGAGAGGAATGTCATTTCGAAGAAGATCTCGGAGCTGAAGAGGGAGGGCAAGGACGCTGCGGCCGAGATCAAGAGAGCGTCCGAGCTTCCCGAAGAAATCGAGAATATGGAGGCCAGAAGAAAGGAACTGGAAGCCAACATCAGACAAGGTCTCATGCGGTTGCCCAACATCCTTCACGAATCCGTCCCCGTGGGAAAGGACGACACCGAGAATGTCGAGGTCAGCAGCTGGGGCGAGATTGCCGAGAAGGACTTCGACCCCAAGAGCCACGGGGAGCTGATGGAATCACTCGACATTGCAGATTTTGAGCGGGCGAGGAAGGTCGCGGGTGCTGGATTCCTCTACATGCTAGGCCCGCTTGTCTTGCTAGATCAGGCGCTCATAAACTTCGCCTTCGACTTGCTCGTGGAGAGAGGATACGTCCCCGTCGAGCCGCCCTTCATGCTCAGGCGGGAGCCCTACGAGGGCGTCGTCGACCTGGAGGACTTCGAATCGGTCATGTACAAGATCCAGGACGAGGACTATTACCTCATCGCGACATCCGAGCACCCGATAGCGGCGATGTATCAGGGCGAGATTATCGATGAGGACATGCTCCCGCTCAAGTACGCTGGGTTCAGCACGAACTTCAGGCGGGAGATAGGCTCTCGCGGAGTGGACACACGCGGTCTCTTCCGTATGCACCAGTTCAACAAAGTGGAGCAGTTCATCTTCTGCACGCCCGAGGACTCGTGGAAGTATCACGAGGAGCTACTGAAGAACACGGAGGACCTGCATCAGAAGCTAGAGATTCCATATCGCGTCGTCAATGTCTGCACGGGCGACATAGGAACGGTGGCGGCGAAGAAGTACGACCTGGAAGCCTGGTCCCCCCGCCAGAAGAAGTACGTGGAGGTCGTCTCCTGCTCCAACTGCACAGACTATCAGGCGAGAAGGCTGAGGATAAGAGCGGGAAAGGTGGGCGGGGAGAAGAGGATCTTGCACACGCTGAACAGCACCGCACTGGCAACCTCAAGGACGCTCGTCGCCATACTCGAAAACAACCAGAACGCGGATGGGTCCGTAACCATCCCCGAGGCCCTGAGACCGTACATGAAGGGGATGGAGGTCATCGCGGCGAAAAAACAATAAGCCGGGCGGGTATGACTACAATGGTGAGCTCCTTGGAGGTCTGTCCCTTGGATTATAGATACGGTCGAGAGGAGATGAGAAGGATTTTCAGCGAGGAAGCCAGACTTCAGAGGCTGCTAGATGTGGAGGCCGCACTCGCGAGAGCACATGCCTCCGTTGGCAACATACCGAAAGAGGATGCTGATGCCATATCCAAGGCCGCAAGGATAGATGTTGTCACTCTGAGAAGCGTCAAGGAGATGGAGGAGAAGACGAGGCACGACATAGCCGCCCTTGTCAGGGTCCTATCCGAGAAGAGCGGGGACTCTGGAAGATATGTCCATCTCGGAGCGACAAGCAGTGACATTCTTGACACGGCGACCGCTCTCCAGGTGAAGGAGACCGTCAATATCCTAATCCAGAACCTTCGCGGGCTCAAGAATGTCTTCGTCGACATGGCCAAGAAGCATAAGGGGACGGTTATGCTGGGTCGGACCCACGGTCTGGCGGCTGTTCCCATGACGTTCGGCCTCAAGATGGCGGTCTACGCAGCCGAGGTGAATCGCCACGTGAGAAGGCTCAATGAGACGCTTCCAAGGATATGCGTCGGCAAGATGATGGGAGCCGTTGGAACTGGTGCTGCGCTGGGCGAGAAGGCAATCACAATCCAGGACAGGGTCATGGAGGATCTCGGTCTGGGAGTTGAGGAGGCTTCTACTCAAATCGTTGGTCGTGACAGATACGTGGAACTCATTTCCGATTTGGCGGGGATAGCTTCCTCGATGGAGAAGTTCGCCACCGAGGTGAGGAACCTTCAGAGGACGGAGATAGCGGAAGTAGAGGAGTCCTTCGGAACTGCACAGATAGGAAGCTCCACGATGGCTCAGAAGAGGAATCCCATAACGTCCGAGAACATATGCGGTCTTGCAAGGATCGTGAGGGGGTATGTCCATCCTGCGTTTGAGAACGTTCCCCTATGGCATGAGAGGGACCTGACAAACTCCAGCGCGGAGAGATTCATCATTCCCCATGCCTGCATTCTGACGGACGATATCATAGCAAAGACAACGGACGTCTTCAGAAATCTCACCGTGAACGAAGACAGGATGATGGAGAACATCGAGAGAACGAAAGGTCAAGTCATGGTCGAAGCCGTCATGACCGCGCTGGTCGAAAAAGGAATGGATAGGCAGAAGGCCTATGAGCTCGTCAGAGTGTGCGCCGCTACTGCGCGAGAGAAGGATGTGCATCTTTTGGATGTGCTTCTTGAGGATGGGGAAGTCAAGAGACATCTCAACGAGAAAGAGCTCAAGGAGGTCATGGATCCCGCGGACTATTTGGGAGCCTCCAAGGAAATCGTTGATAGGATAGTTAGTGCACTGAGGGACTAGGTTGGGAACCGCCTACGAGGATCTGGTCAGCATATACGAGAAGATTGAGGCCACGACCAAGAGGTTAGAGATGACCGACCATCTCGTCGAGCTGTTCACGTCCGTCCCGCCCGAGATACTGGACAAAGTCATCTATCTCACGCAGGGGAAGCTCCTCCCGGACTTCCGCGGTGTGGAACTCGGTCTGGCGGGAAAACTCGTGGTGAGAACGCTCAGCTTCACATCGGGCATAAGCGAGGACGAAATCCTAGAGCTCGTACGGGATAAGGGGGACATAGGGCTCGCCGCCCAGCAGGCGATTGAGAAGAAGAAGCAGAGGTCGCTGTTCACGAACCCTCTCACGGTCGAGCGGGTGTACGGCAACCTGATGAGAATCGCAGAAGCGAGCGGGGCGGGTTCACAGGACCTGAAGATGAAGCTGCTCGCGGAACTTCTCCACGACTCGACACCGCTGGAAGCGAAGTACATCATCAAGTCGGTGGCCAGGTCCATGCGACTGGGAATCGCGGACATGACCATGATTGACGCCCTGGCGGTTGCATTCGTGTCGAAAGAAAGGAGGGACGAAATCGAGCGGGCGTTCAATGTCTGGTCTGATCTTGGACGGGTTGCTAAGCTCCTTGCGGAGGAGGGCGAGAAAGGTCTCGATGAGGTGCATCTTGAGCTTGCAACGCCGATAAGAGCGATGTTATGCGAGAGGCTCTCTTCTTTGGACGAGATATTCGAGAAGCTTGGCGAGTGTGCCTTCGAGTACAAGTACGACGGGCTGAGAATTCAAGCACACATAGGCGAGAAAGAAATCAAGTTATTTTCCAGGCGGCTGGAGGATGTCACAAAGCAGTTCCCCGACATAGAGTCGGCGCTGCGCGAGAGCTTCCTTGGGAAGGAGGGGATATTGGAGGGCGAGGCCGTACCTGTGAACCTGGAGACGGGTGAGTTCCTGCCCTTCCAGGAGGTCTCCCACAGGCGAGGAAGAGTCCATGACCTAGAGAGGGCGAAGGAGGAGTATCCGGTGCACTTCTTCCTTTTCGACTGCCTCTACCTAGATGGCGAAGAGCTTCTGGACGAAGGCTTGATGGACAGAAGGAAGAAGCTGGAGAAGTCGATCGAGGAAAGGGAGGATGTCAAGTTATCCACAACTCTTGTGACAGGAAAGGAGGAGGAAGCAGAGGACTTCCTTCATGAAAGCTTGGACATCGGTTGCGAGGGACTCATCGCCAAGGCGCTTGACTCACCTTATGTGGCGGGAACCCGAGGCTGGAACTGGATTAAGTTCAAGAAGGAATACAGGGAAGGGATAGCTGATACTGTCGATCTTGTTATCGTGGGCGCTTTCGCCGGAAGAGGGAGACGAGCAGGAACCTACGGGGCGCTCTTGACAGCAGTGTACGACGAGGAAGATGGAATGTACAAGACTGTCTGCAAACTTGGGACAGGATTCGACGACGAAACCTTGGCAACGATTCCTGACAGGCTCGAGGAGCAGAAGATTCCCGCCAAGGACAGCAAAGTGGACTCGGACATGGAGGCTGACTACTGGTTTAGGCCTGAAGTCGTGCTCGAGGTGCTCGGAGCAGAGATAACGTTAAGCCCCACTCATACCGCCGCCAAGGGCGCAATGAAGGAAGGCGCAGGTCTCGCAATAAGGTTCCCGAGATTCACTGGAAGGTGGCGGGAGGACAAGGGTCCTGAGGATGCGACGACCGTGGCGGAAATAATCAGGATGTACAAGGAGCAGGAGAAGGTCGTCTCATAGACCGCATTCTTTATTACCGAGTCCGCTTTTCTTTCGTGAAATAATGCCGTCGACAGTAATTGTTGGAACACAATGGGGGGATGAGGGCAAGGGAAAGATAACCGACTTCTATGCGGCCGATGCCGACTTCATCGTGCGCTTTCAGGGAGGTACGAATGCTGGCCACACGGTGGTGATTGGGGAGGACAGGTTTGCCTTCCACCTGATGCCGAGCGGGATGCTTAGACCTGGAAAGACATGCATGATTGGCAACGGCGTGGTCGTAGACCCGGGCATCCTCCTAAAGGAGCTGAAAGAGCTGAAGAAGAGGAGGAAGAAGACCGGAAAGCTCATAATAAGCGAGAGGGCGCACGTGATTATGCCCTGGCACAAGATCATCGATGGCTTAGAGGAGGAATTGAAGGGCAAGCTGAAGGCGGGGACGACAATGAGAGGTATAGGCCCCTGCTACACCGATAAGATCGCCAGAACGGGCATCCGCATGGCTGACCTCATCGATCCTCGAGTATTCAAGGAGAAGCTAGACACGTTCGTCCCGATGAAGCAGAGAATCCTAGTCGCCTACGGTGGCAGGAAGCGGCTCTCAAAGAGGAGAATACACGATGAGTATTCCAAATACGCGAAGAAGCTGAAGGATAGCGTCGTCGACGCATCATTGTTCATCAACAAGGCTCTCGACAGGGGAAAGAATGTCCTCTTCGAGGGCGCCCAGGGAACGCATCTCGGCATAGACCATGGTATATATCCGTACGGGACGTCGTCGAACACTGTTGTTGGAGGGGCGTGCACTGGTACGGGCGTCGGACCGTCGAGGATAGACAAGGTCGTCGGCGTGGTGAAGGCCTACACGAGTAGAGTGGGAACGGGGCCTTTCCCATCGGAGCTGAAGAATAGAACGGGTCAGTACATCCAGAGAAGGGGAAAGGAGTTCGGGACGACGACCGGGAGGCCGAGACGATGCGGCTGGCTTGACCTCATCATGGTGAAGTTCTCTAAGAGAGTGAACGCTCTAGACAGCCTCGTCATCACCAAGATAGACGTGATGGGCGGTCTCAAGAAAGTCAAGATATGCAGGGAATACAAACACTATGGAAAGAGGATGACCGAGTTTCCGGCGAACATGAGAGTCTTCTCCAAGTGCAGGCCTGTCTACAAGGAATTCAAGGGCTGGGAGGACAAGTCGCAAGAGGAATGGATGGAGATTTGCAGGAAAGGTTACAGGGCGCTTCCAAAGGAGATGAGGACCTATCTTGAGTACATAAGAAAGACTCTGGACTTGCCCATCGAACTCATAGGCCTGGGTCCTGCAAGAGAGGAGACAATGGACCTCAGAGGGAAGAGGACCCCTCTATCTTGATGTTTCTCAATCTCTCAAGCATCTCGCATGCCCTGCAGACTTCCTTTCCCGTCGGCTCGCCGCACGCCTTGCACTCATTAAGCTCTCCGGGCGGATATTTCTGAAGGAGAAGGGGTGCAAGAGAATCGTATGCGCTTAGAATGGAATGTCTTGTTCCTGGGGATTCGCTCTCAAGGATATCGATCACTTCCCTAAATCTTCCTCGCTGCGCTCTCCCGGAGTGGGGGCACTCCATTTCGTATATTTCTATTCCTCTTAGGAGGGCATACAGATAAGTCTCCTTTTCGGGTATCATTCTCAGTGGCTGAATCCTTGGAACCAGTCCCGGCTGAACATTCGCGTGAGGACCCAGCCTGGCAAGACGTTCAACATCGCCCCTCGCGAGGTTCATCAGAATGGACTGGCTCGTGTCATCAAGGTTCAGTCCAGTGGATAGAACGGTCCCTCCGATTTCCCTCGCTTTCACATTGAGACAATATCTCCTGAGGACGCCGCAATAGGCACAAGGGATGGTTTTTGGATCCCTCTCCACGATTTCATCCATCGTCAGACCGAAGGTTTCCTCGAATCGGATGATGTGATGAGGTATCCCTCTTTCTTCGCAGAATCTCCGCCCAAGTTTCAAGGCACGAGGCCTATAGTCGCATATGCCCTCATCCACGGTTATCGCATGAATCTCAAGATCCTTCCTTCCCGCGAAAATCTCCTGCAAGAGCAAGGCGGCGACGGTGCTGTCCTTCCCGCCAGAAAGAGCCACAGCTATCGTTGCTCTGCCCCTCAACCTGCACTGCCTGGAAATCTCCGACTTTACCCTTTTCTCGAAGAATGCCAGAAAGTGCTCATCACAGAGGTGCTCCCCGTTATAGCGAATAAGGGTTACCGCCTCCTTCCTGCATCTGGAGCAGAGCATACCGTAAGGATGCGTGGTTTGATATTTAGTGTTTGGCGGTTCTGCAGGTCCCTCTGACGTATCCCAATGTGCCTGCTGAGTGGCCCTCTCGCCTCAATTGACACTGGGCTGAGACTTTCAGTTAGGCAAAGGTTTTTTATCGTTGGGGCAATTCGGATAGGAAGGGGGAGAAATGAGAGAGGTCTGGGTAGAAAAACATAGGCCCAAAAGCCTCGATGAGGTCGTCGGCCAAGAGGAGGTTGTGGAGAGGCTCAAGGCGTATGTGAAGACCAGGAACCTCCCCCATCTACTTTTCGCGGGACCTGCTGGAACGGGGAAGACGACATGCGCAATAGCACTCACCCGCGAGCTCTTCGGAGAGAACTGGGGACTCAATTTCAACGAGCTGAACGCTTCCGATGAACGGGGTATCGATGTCGTGCGGACAAAGATAAAAGGGTTCGCGAGAATGGCTCCGATCGGCCAGGACGGATTCAAGATAATATTCCTGGACGAGGCGGATGCCTTGACAGCGGACGCGCAGGCGGCTCTGAGGAGGACGATGGAGAAATACACGGCAACATGCAGGTTCATCCTTTCCGTCAACTACTCCTCGAAGATTATAGAGCCCATTCAATCGAGGTGCGCGGTGTTCCGATTCAGACCGCTCAAGAAGGAGGCGATAGAGGAATACCTGAACAGAATCGCCAGGGCGGAGAAAAAGAAAATCACGGAGAAGGGGATGGATGCCCTCGTTTACATCGCTCAGGGCGACTTGAGAAAGGCGACGAACTCCCTTCAGGTTGCAGCATCCATATCGGCTACTATAGATGATGATACCCTCTACAAGGCTGCGAGTACGGCGCGCCCAAAGGATATAAAGGAGCTTCTCGAGAAGTCTCTGGAGGGCGACTTCATGGCCGCCCGATCCATACTGGATGATCTTCTCATCGAATACGGGCTCTCTGGTGAAGACCTCATAAGACAGATACACAGGACGCTCTTCGAGCTGGCCATTCCCGATGAATCCAGAGTGAAGTTGATTGACAAGATAGGCGAGGTCGAGTTCCGCATAATCGAGGGAAGCAACGAGCGGATTCAGCTCGAGAATCTGATATCCAACTTCGTTGTGGCCGGCCTAGAAATGAAGAAGAAATAATCTTCTAGATCACTACTGCCCCGGAGGTGGAGGTTGCGGCGGGGGCGGATGTTGCCTGGGTGGGGGCTGTTCACCGGGCGGAGGATATTGTCCAGGCAGATACTGTGGTGGGTAGGCGGGTGACGGCTTTTTCCTTCTCAAGAGAAGAAGAACAGCAATCGCGAGGATTATGATTATCATGATGAGAGGCAGGATTATCCACATCATGTTGAGTGGAGCAGCGTCGCCCCCTCCATTTCCGGTCTCAGGATAATCATGCGGATCCACGGGATCGGTTCCCGCGTTATACTCCTGCATATTTGTGTAGCCGTCTCCGTCGGGATCATCGTGAGGTCCCTGGTTAAGATTCTCAAAATGCTCGATCTCCCACCAATCGGGTAGACCATCATGGTCCGAATCGATATCAGATATTGTGTCGGGACACATATCGAACTCGTAACTCTCATTCCACGAGTATGTGGTCATTCCAATCAAATCGAATGTTGCTGGGATAGGAAGATGGGTCTTATCGACTGTCACATCTAGTCTGTTCCCCTCGACGTTGACGGTTATGAGGCTGAAGCCACCTTCATAATAGAACATTCCCATTCCATTCATATAGAACACATATATCCCGGAAGTCATGTCATTAGCATACCACGCATAGGTGGCATATTCTGATATTTCGGGAGTGTCAGCAACCCACATCTCAAGAAGCAAAGTGGTACCCATATCCATTGACTTGACCCTAGTGATATCTATGCTGGAGTGGGTGACGTCCCCCGTGGGGTCGCTGTAATCCTTGTTGTAGTCGGCAAGTGCTGATCCCGCCAAGAAGGACAGCCCTAAAAGCAGAGCCAGAACAGCGGATTTTCTCATTCAAATCACGACCCGAAGTTCCGCTCTCCGTATTAGAAAGTGTTGACCTGAAAGTCATCGATGATAATGGGAAGAGAGTCTGTCGACTTTCCGATTCCTGAGGGCGGAGAGAAGGATTTAGGATATACGAAAAATTAATAACGACGGCCTTCCATGTACTAATCATGAGAACCGAGCAGGCTGATGAGTATCTGGAACTATTGTACAAACTCACGAGAAATGGCAAGCCAGCACGGACGACTGAGATTGCGGTGGGGCTTGGCTTGGCACCCGCGAGCGTAACGGAGATGCTCCAGAGGCTGTCAAAGAGAGGCTACGTCAAATATGAACCGTACAAGGGCGTCACATTGACCAAGAAGGGCCTGATGGAGGGGAAGAGACTAGCAAGGCGCCATAGGCTCGTAGAAAGATTCCTTCACGATGTCCTCAGAATCAAGAAAGACAAGGTTCACGAGGAGGCATGCAGACTTGAACATGCAATATCGCCTGAGACTGAGGACGCCATATGTAGGCATCTGAAGCATCCTGCTGAATGCCCTGACGACGGCTCACCCATTCCCCCTTGCGAGAGGGATGTCTTTAGCTGCCAGGAGTGCGAGGAAGAGCAGAAAAAGAACCCCAGAAAAAGGGCGGGCCTCGTACCTCTCGCAACACTCCCAGAGGGCTCTAGATGCAAAGTTGCTTTCATTCGCGCCGGCAGGGGGCTTTGCCGCAGACTCGCTGAGATGGGATTCACGAGGGATACCGTCGTACGAATAAGGAGAAAAACAGGACGCGGCCCGATGCAGCTCGACCTCAAGGGCTACAACATAGCCATCGGGTGGGGAGTGGCTTCAAAGATATTCGTTGAAGCGAGCTGAGATATTGAGGACGCTGAGAATCGCTCTGGCGGGAAACCCCAACGTTGGCAAGAGTGTTCTATTCAATGAGCTGACAGGGCTCCATCAGAAGGTTGGAAACTGGCCTGGAAAAACCGTTGAGAAGGCAGAGGGAAAGCTCCATTTCGAGGACTATGAGATAAACGTGATCGATCTCCCGGGAATATACTCCCTCTTCTCTTTCTCCATAGAGGAAGTAATATCAAGGGACTACATCGCTCTCGAGAAGCCAGATGTCGTCATAAATGTCGTCGATGCCACTTCTCTTGAGAGGAATCTGTTTCTGACGCTGCAGCTCTTGGAACTCGAGGCGCCTCTCGTTATCGCTCTCAACCAAATGGACCTCCTCAAGAAGAAGGGGTGGGAGATAGACATCGATGCTCTTGGAAAGGAGCTCGGTGTTCCAATTGTTCCGACCGTTGCGACCAGGGGGGAAGGCATCCATGACCTCCTAGCCCAGTCTATCGAAATAGCTGAGCGGGCGGCTTCAAAGCCGAAGATTCCCGGGTACTCCTCCGAATTGGAGAGGAGAATCGAGAAACTCGAGTCAGTCGTTTCTGACCACGACACGGGCTTTCCGCCGAGGTGGATGTCGATAAAGATGCTCGAGGGTGACGATCAGGTCCTCTCTGGTATGGAGGAACTTGATGAGAGTGTCGTCGTTGCAGCCAGGATTCTTTCTGAGGAGATCGAGAGCAGGTTAGGAGACTCCTCTCAGAGCGTTATTGCAGGCGAGAGATATCGAATCGCGGGTCAGATATTCAGGAGAGTAGCAAGGCCGACGAGAGAGGTGCGCCCACCGCTCAGCGAGAAGATAGACGCTCTCACGATGAACAGAGTGACGGGATATCTCATCATGGGGTTAGTGCTTCTCGGACTCTTCTCCCTCATATTCATCGTGGGTGACTTGCTATCCAGTGCTCTCATTGATGCATTTTCTGGAGTCGAGAGCTCATTCTACGATGCATTCGATAGAACTCAGGTTTCGATGTTCGTGTGGAAAGGACTGATAGAGGGCATTCTGGCGGGCGTTTCCATCGCTCTGCCCTACCTGATTCCCTTCTTTCTTATTCTCGCCTTCCTTGAGGGATCTGGATACTTGCCGCGCGTGGCCTTCCTAATGGATAGGCTCATGCACAAAATCGGACTGCACGGAAAGGCGTTCATACCGCTCATTCTTGGCTTTGGCTGCAACGTTCCCGCATGCATGGGATGCAGGATCATGGAGACGGAGAGGGAGAGACTGATAGCAGTCTTCGTGGTCACCCTGGTTCCTTGCGCGGCGACGACCGTCGTCATACTGGGAGTCGTGGGAACCTATCTCGGCTTCCTTCACGCTCTCGGAATCTATGTTCTCAATTTCATCATCTTAATCCTTCTAGGCAGACTGGCATTCAAGGCGGTGCCCGGAGAGCCGATGGGGCTGATCATGGAGGTTCCATCTTACAGATGGCCCTCTCTGAAGACGGTTCTGCTTCAGACATGGAGCAGGCTCAAGGATTTCATCGTCATCGCTTTCCCTTATCTCATCATTGTCTCGATAATCATTCAGGTCATATCTCTCGCCGGACTGTTCGATGGTATCAACAATGCTATGAGTCCGGTGACCGTTACGTGGCTCGGTCTTCCTGCGGTCGTTGGCGTTGTTCTGATATTCGGGATACTGAGGAAGGAGCTGACGCTCATTATGCTCGCTGCCGTGATCGCACCGACGAGCCTAGCGACTGCCCTTAGTCCCGTCCAGATGGTTGTGTTCACGATAGTCGTGATGCTCTACATTCCCTGCGTTGCGACTATAGCGACGATGGTGAGGGAGATCGGACCGCGAAAGGCTGCGATAATCACATTCATCGAGCTTACTTTCGCGATTCTTGTCGGCGGAATAGCGTTTCAAATATTGAGCCACCTCTAGAATTGTTTGAAGCACAATGGTCAGGATGATGTCGCTTCTCAAATGTGGGTAGTCGTGAACTTCTTGCGGGAAAACAGAAATGCGGGCACCGGGTTTCTAGCGCGGGTTATGAGCTTGTTCCTTCCTGACTGTTCTTGAGGGAGACCAATCTCGTTGCAAATTCGAGCTTCGAAACTGCATGTGTTCTATAATATACGCTAAGAGTCATCCGTAAGTCTCAAATAAGTGATTTCTTATGTATATACACGAGGTGAGACTTTGGTGCAATACAAGAGTATCCGCATTACCGAAGACGCTTACAACCAGCTAGTTGCACTGAAAGAACAATACGCCGCTCAGGCCAAGAAGAAGAGCGACCTCGAAACCCTCGGAATGCTGGCGGCCATGGGACTTGGGGCCTTTGCGGGCTGGGTCATTTTCAAGATGGCTAGCGATATCGCGGAGAAGTCCAAGGATGCCTGAAGAGGAGCTTGTAGTCAAGCTCACGAGAGAGCAATATGCTACACTGCGACTGGCATGGCGAAAAGAGATCGACACTGCGCGGCGCGAGGGCGATGAGAAGCGAGCGGAGATTTTGGAGGCAATCGGGATTGAAGGTTATGTAAACGTCCTAATATCCAGAGCTACAAAGATGGGGATAGAACTCATCGGGTAGTGACGATTAAGTGGAATGGTTGTTCCATTTCAAGCAGCTGAGTTGGGAAGAAGTGTTGTGCGAAGCATGATAGGAACCGAATGAAGCAGTATCGACGGAGATATCGCACTTTGGTTTTTCTGTCAGAGTTGACACTGAGAAAAGTCCAGTCACTGGTTCTTGCTGGACGCGCCGCGGGGTATGGCAAGCTTTGCAGCGGAACCAGTCATCGAAATGGCTGCGAGGCACCACTCCGTACGTGACAAGCTAGTGCGGGCACCGGGATTTGAACCCGAGTTATGAGCTTGGCAAGCTCAAGTGATAACCAGACTACACTATGCCCGCTTGGTTTTGGATACCGCTCGCAACACTTAAATTTTTGCGGGTCGAGGGTTCCGTAGCCACGAGAATGTAACATCGTTTCAAAAACATGAGAACAGTTTTTTATCATAGCGAACCATTAATCACAGGATGCCCACCAGGTTGGAGGACATGGGCGAGAGAGAAATCGTCAGGCGTATCAGAAATCTTATCGCCGAAACCGAGTGGGGTATGGGACTGGGTGATGATGCGGCGGCCATACCCTTCGAAGATTCATATCTGCTCATCACGACGGACTTGATGGCTAGAAAAACTCACATCCCAGAAGCAATGACCCCCTTCCAGACAGGATGGCACATCACGGCCATCAATCTGAGCGATATCGCTGCAATGGGCGGGAAACCCCTGGGCTTTTTCATAGCCTTGGGATTGCCCAGAGAGATGGACTACGAGAATCTGAAGCAGTGCGTCCTCGGTATGGAAAAATGTTGCTCGGAATTTGGGATTGGCATTCTTGGAGGCGACACGAAGGAGAGCGAGGAGTTCACTCTCTCAGGTACCGCAATCGGGACCGTTCCCAAGAATCAGATTCTGCTAAGAAAAGGCTCGCACGTTGGTGACGACATATGCATCACCGGTACCCTGGGTCTTGCCGCCTGTGGCTTCTACGCATTGAAGAGAGGTCTAAAGCTCGATGACGCTGTGTCTTCACTCCTTACGCCCCGCCCGAGAATCGAGGACGGCATGGCTCTCTCCTCCTCAGGCACCGTAACGGCCTGTATGGACGTATCCGATGGCCTTGCCTCGTCGCTTCATCAGATGACTGAGCTTGGCGGTTCTCACTTCAGAATCATATTCGAAGATATTCCCAAACCTCAGGAGCTTTCCTCGTTTCCAGATATCCCGCCCGAGGACCTCGTCCTCTTCTTTGGCGGGGATTATGAACTCCTCTTCACCGCCAAGAAGGACAGTCTCGAGGATGCACAGCAGGCGCTTGAGCGGGTGGGCTCACGGCTTTGGCGGATAGGCGAGGTCATCGATTCCGATGAGAACATCATCGTCAAGGGCGGGGAGGAGCATCCCCTCCCAAATAAGGGATGGGAGCACCTCTCGCCAGCAAGGCTCAAATCATTTAAATACTGACTTTCCGTATTACAAGCTGGTGAAGGGTATCCGGCATGGCGGTTTATTCCATAGGTCTCATCGCAATGACATGAAAGAAGCCCGATTTTGGAAGGGTCTGGAGGACACGAAGGTTCAGTGCCTTCTTTGCCCCGTATCGTGCAAGATAAGTGACGGTAGGCAAGGTCTCTGCGGAGTCAGAGAGAATATGGGCGGGAAGCTCCATAGCCTGATTTACGGGAAGGCTTCCTCAGTCGCAAATGATCCTATTGAAAAGAAGCCCCTCTATCACTTTCATCCCGGGACACATGTCCTTTCCTTCGGCACGGTTGGATGCAACCTCAAGTGTCTCTTTTGCCAGAACTACACCATATCGCAAGTGAAGTTCGGGACAACTCCCATGAGGGATATAGCTCCTGAGGAGGTCCTCCCTCTAGTGGAGAGATATGGATCGAGTGGTGTGGCTTGGACGTACAACGAGCCCTCCATATGGCACGAGTTCACATTCGACGCTAGCAAGCTGGTCAAGGAAGCTGGATACTACTCGGTGTATGTAACCAACGGTTACATCAATGAGGACCCACTGCGAGAGATAGCACCATACCTCGATGCGATGAATGTAGATGTCAAATCCTTCACGGAGGACTTCTATAGGAAGCTCTGCAAAGGAAGACTTCAGCCAGTCCTTGACACCTGCGTCTTGGCTAAGGAACTCGGAATACATATCGAGCTGACCAAGCTCATCGTTCCAGGTGAAAATGATAACCCTGAAGAGACGAGGGACTTCTGTCGCTGGGTCGTTGAGAACCTTGCTGATAACGTCCCGGTTCACTTCTCGAGGTTCCATCCTGATTACAAGATGAGGGACCGTAGAATGACTCCCATCGAGACACTCAACGAATCCTACGAGATTGCTCAGTCCGAGGGTCTCAAGTACGTCTATTTGGGAAACATACCCCCTCATCCAAGGGAGTACACATTCTGCCCCAACTGCGGGAAGCCAGTCATAGAGAGGTGGGGATTTAGTGTGGGTGAGATGAACCTTACGGAAAACAAGTGCTCCTTCTGCGGCCATGAGATTGACATAGTCATCTAAATCTTCAGCTCACCGTCCTCCAGGACGAGCCTATTGTCTACTGTCACCTTCGGCTTTCGCATGATAGCATCTACATGAACACCGCACTTTATCCTTCCACCGAACGTGCTGTTGTCCCCGAATGATACGTGCGCCGATCCCAGAACCTTGGCGTCCTCTAGGAAGTTCCCTATAAACCTAGCCTTTGGATTTAGCCCCATTCCGAACTCGCAGACGAATCTTCCCTCTCTGCCTCCTTTGTTCATCTCCGCCACGGCAGATTTTGCTCCCGTGATTCGTGTTGCGACTCCCTCCTTCACCCATATCTTCGCGGGTTCATCCAGAATCTCGGAGAAGGACCCGTCCACGACTATCTTTCCCTCAGCGGTGCCCTCGAGAGGAGCGATGAAAAGCTCTCCAGCTGGAAGGTTCGTAAAAGATCCCTTCTTGCGGCAGACGCCCGTGTCGTCCGTAATCCAATCCCTCCTGGCAGTTCTCAATCTTAGGTCCGTTCCTAAGTCGGAATAGATTTCGATGTTCTTTGAACCCCTGAGCTTCCTGTAAAGCCTTCGCATGGTTCTCTGGATTTCTCCGTAGTCGGCGAGCATGGCGCCGTCGCTCATCATGTCCTCCGTGATTCCCGGCATTGTGGCTATTCTTGTTCCAGCCCGCGAGGCCATTCTCCTGGCTTGCGTATGAGAAAAGGAGAATGTCGTAACTCCGATTACAACCTGCGCGTCCAACATCATGTTGGCGATGACCTTTGGAGGCTCCTCTCCATGCCTCTTTCGCGGGAGCATCTTCACCACCACCGCCTCGGCATCGACCTCAGCGGCGGCATCGAAGAGAGCCTCGGCTATGTTCTCCTTACCCGTATCCGTGATGATGAGAACGGACTCGCCCTTTTGGATATTGAGGGCGCTCTCAATCGCGATTCTAGCACCCTTTTTCATGGGCACGAGGCGTCTATCAAGGTCAACTTAATTATAGTTTCTCTTAGCAATTGCACGAGGATTCCTCCTGAGAGTTCTACTTCCTCTACCTCGCGGGAGTAGTCAAGATAATGCCGAAAAACATATCGCACATGAGAAGAGGAGCGCCATTTTTATATATACACACGATTTTCCCTTTCAACACGCTGGGTGATTGACTGTCGACAGTTGAAGACCTCAAGAGGATACTGAATGAGCTGAGTTCGGACTACGATGTCGACATTTCAGCCATCGTCTCGAGGAGCGGTGTCCCGATTGCCTGGAACATTCCGGAAGATGTGCATGTTGAGACGTTCGCAACTCTCTCAGCAACCCTTCTTGGAGCCTCTGAGGTCGTGTATACCGGACTGAACAAGGGCGCCCCGAAGAGGGTAATCGTTCAGTCAGAGGATGGCACTCTTGTCGCTATGGGACTATCAAAGAAGGCTCTCCTTGTTGTGATGGGAGCAAAAGGCGATGACAGGATCTTTGAAGGTGTCGATGTAACCGTGCGAAAAATCAGGGAGGTTCTCCGAACCGAAGCCAAAATCTAGCTTTCCTCGATCGATGCCAATTTTTCCCTCACTATGCGTGGAAGTTCTTTGAGCGTTCTTATCGTATAGTCAGGCATGAAATCTTTCTTCGCGAGGGGTTTTGAGGATTTCTTGCGCTCAACACAAACCGTGGAAGCGCCAGATTCCTTCGCACCCTTGAGATAGGGTCTAGCATCATCCACAACGAGACATCTGTCGGGAGACAATTTCATCTCCTGAAAGGCCTTTGGCCAGAAGGAGTCATCCTCCTTCCGCGCACCAATCAAGTCTGGAGTCAGTCCGCTAGAAAAAATGTCTTCGAGTCCAGAGCTTTCCAGGAGGCCTTTGAGATGGTCTGAGGACACATCTGTAGCTATGTAGAGGTCGATTTGCATGCCCTTCATCTTTTTCAGCGAGGGGATCACGTCAGGATAAACGGACCCTATCTGGGAGGCGATCTCATACTCTAGCTGGGTTGCAAGACGGGCAGCCTCTGCACTATCAAGATAAAATCCAGCCTCCTCGAAGACCTTCTTTACGGCCATTGCTTCCAGATCTCTCTCCAGTTTAGATCTGTCCCTCTGTTGCTTGTACACTCTCTGCCACTCCGTGACATACCACTCGAAGGCCAGATCGTGAGCTTTGAGCCACCGTCCGAGAGAGCCGCCGTATCGGGACCTCAGAAGAGACGCATAGACTCTTCGATACCTCCTCGATGTCTCTTCTCGGTCGCCTATGACCCCGTACCAATCCATGATGACAGCAGCTTTCTTCAAGATGGGTCCTCAATTGTATAAGCGGGGTAGCGTATTCAATCTTTCGGTATACGGAAAACCAAGATTCAAAAATATTGAAATCAGTTGGGCATATTCGGGTTGGATGCAGAGGCCGATGGAAGTCTATCGCAGATTACTCGATCACTTTGGGCCTCAAGAATGGTGGCCTGCCGAAACACCATTCGAGGTTGTCGTTGGCGCCATCCTAACACAACAGACCGCGTGGAGGAACGTGGAGAAGGCGATTGAGAATCTCAAGGAGGCAGGTTTGATGGACTTGCGCGCGCTAGCGGACGCGGATTTGGATGAGATCGCTTCCCTCACCGCTCCGTGCGGATTCCATAAGACCAAACCCTTGAGGCTCAAGAGGATGGCTTCCTATATTTGCGATGAATATGGGCGCCTGGACACCTTCTTCGGAAGACCCGCCAAATTGCTGAGAGACGAGCTTCTCGGTTTGTATGGCATCGGCCCCGAGACCGCGGATTCCATCCTGTGCTATGCGAGCGACAAGCTCTTCTTCGTGGTTGATGCCTACACCAGGAGAATAGGACAGAGGCTGGGAATGTTCGATTACGAGAAATACGATGAGATTCAGGCCTATTTCCACGAAATCCTTCCGAAAGATTTGAATGTCTATCGCGAGTTTCATGCGCTGATGGTAGAGCTAGGGAAGAACTACTGCAAGAGAAAGCCAAGATGCTGTCCGTGTCCTCTCAAGAATATGTGCGAGCACGCGAGGAGATCTAATGAATATTAACGTCCTCTTCTTCGATGCATACGGCACCATACTGGAAGACATCAAGTATACCATTCTCGAGGTGAGCGAGAACATCGTGAATGAATACGACCTGGGGATGACGGGCAGGGACTTCCTTGAGAAGTGGTCTGAGAAGTTTTGGAACGTTTTGGATGATGACTTTCATACGATAAAGGAGGCCAATGAAATCAGCCTCGGGATGATGTTCAAGGATATGAAGATAAAATCCGATCCCTTGGAGTATACGGAGAGTCTGCATCAGAGATGGTTCTATGCGGATGTCTATCCAGAGGTCAAGAAGGTCCTCGGCTCGCTGGAAGAGGTTCCGAAATGCATCGTCTCGAACGCCGATGATGATTTCCTCTCCGCCTGCTTGGAGTCCAATGACCTGGCGTTCGACGGAGTCGTCACCTCCGAAAGCACGAAGTCATACAAACCCGCCAAGAAGATATTCAAAGTAGCCCTCAAGAAGATGGGGTGCAAGCCCCGAGAATCCGTCCACCTCGGGAACTCTCTAGAACGGGATGTCCTCGGTGCAGTCAACTCTGGGATTCCCGCGATTTGGGTGAACAGGGAAAAGAAAACTCTTGGTTCCAACTCCCCGAAACCCTTGCTGGAGGTCCAGGATCTGGAGAGGCTTCCCTCCCTAGTTAGACTTGATTATACTTCGATTGGCGAGAGCGGACGCTCATAAGAAGAAGTAAGTGCTTCGGATTTTGCGCGGAGATTTCTTCCTCACATGTTTTTTTCTCCATTACTCCGTCTACGTATGGAACAGCGGCGACAAGTCATGGAAAAATCCGCGTCTTGACCGCAATACATCCCTACATTCAGAGCCTCCAAACGTATGTTACCAATTCTGGGAACAGGATTTGTCGCAACACCTCATAGACAGTTCACCATTCATCCGAAATCTGGGTGATTTGTTGGGGGACGGATTTCACCTTGCTCCAGGTGAGAGAATTCTTGGACATATCCCGTTGTCGAATAGATTTAAGATGGCGTGAGACTATTCGGTTCTAAAAGGGGGTAGAGATTTGTATCGAATCACTGTAGCGGACAGGATAATCCTTCATCTCCTCGAATACCGAAGTAAGAGGATGTCATTCTATTTGCCCCCGGAAGTGACTCAAAAGGGAATCGCAAAATCCATAGGAGCGAGAAGGACCAATGTCACAATGGAGCTGAAAAAGCTCAAAGAGGAGGGGCTTGTCGAAGAAAGCCGCAGCAGAATAGTGGGTTCCAAAGGAAAAATGAAGTGCTACTTCCTCACCGAAAAGGGCGGGGACTACGCCCGAGAAATGAAGGATGCGATCCTGAATAAGGAGATCGTTCTCAAAGACGTGGACGGAAGGGAGGTTCGTGTCAAGGGCAACGAAGCCCTCAGAAGAATGCGCCAGAATCTCAGCCTCTCGACCCCCGAGGCGATTGGTGAGATTCTCGCAACAGACTACGTCGACCTCGCTCTATATACATCGGTTCCGCCAGAAAAGCCCTTCCCGCTTCCAGAAAGATTCTTCGGTCGTGAGAAGGAAATCCAGGAGATATCCGATATCCTCTCGCAATCCCAGCCACTGGTGGTCTCTCTCATGGGTGTAACTGGCGTCGGCAAGACATCGCTGGCTGCAAAGGTCGCCTCTGAGTTCAGAGGAGCATCCTTCTTTCATAGGACGCACGAATGGGATTCACCCAGCACGATTATGAGAGCATTGGCTTCCTTCCTGAAGGAACAGGGAAAGGACAGGATGTTCAGATATGCGAGGAACTTCCAGCCCGATCCGAGAGAGATAGCCATAATCCTCAGAGAGGACCTGCCTCACGGCCTGCTCGTGTTTGACGACTGCCATAAATCGGAGCACATTCAGTCCTTCCTCTCTGCGCTGATGGACATCGGGGAGAACTGGTCCGCCAAAATCATAGCTGTGAGCCGCCGAAAGCCCTCCTTCTACAATCGAGCGGATATCACCGTCAAGGGAATTGTGGGCGAATACAACCTGAGCGGGCTCGACCGCCAATCGGCGAGAGAGCTCCTGGAGAGCACTCACGGTGCGCTCGACGATAGGACATTCGAAAGAATCTATTCCATGACCGATGGACATCCGATGCAACTGCTTCTCGTCACCGCGGAAAGTCTTTCCAAAGCCAAGACGGATGCCAGGGAAGATTATATGACCTATGTGCACGAGGAGATCGTACCAGAACTCACTGAGGAGGAAGAAGAGGTCCTGGCGAGGTGCAGCGTTTTCAGGGAGAGTTTCCCGCCTGAGGGCCTTGGGGCGGTCAGCCAGAAGACGATAGAAGACCTCGTAGAGAGGTCCATACTCCTTGAGGACGGCGAGAACTACACTATGCATGAGATGGTCAAGGAATTCATTCTCAAGGGAGTGAGAAAGGACAGGAGAAGGCTCAGGCGATATCAGAGTACGGCGGCAGATCTCTATCTCAGGAGAGAGGAGGACTTCCCCAGGCTCTACCATCTCGTTCAGGCGGGAAGAAAGCCAGAGGCTTTGAGGCTGGTGAAGAGAAGGGCAAAGGAACTCATTTCGCGAGGCTTGAGCGAGGAGCTTTTGGACATCATCGAAGAGTTGCGCCGCGATGGCTACGAGGATGCGACCCTGACCATGATCGAGGCAAAAGCCAACGAAGCTGTGGGAAGAAGAGAGCGGGCCCTCGACCTCTATGAGAAGGCAGGGGAGCTTGGCGGGCCCCTTGACAAGATGGAGTCGAGCATACAGATTGGCACTCTCTCAGCCGAGATGGAGGACTTCACAAGCTCAGAGGGATTCTTCGACAAGGCCCTACACTACTCGAAAAGGACGAAAAACGCGATCGGAGAGGCCAATGCCTATCGCGGTCTCGGGATGCTCAATATCCAGAAGGGAGACTACGACGAGGCTGTGAGGCTTCTCAAGATGAGTCAGAGCAGGTACTCCGAGAATGAGAACAGGGATGAACTCTCGAAGACACTGAAGCTGCTTGGGATGGCCCAACTCAGGAAGGGCGAGCTCTTCGCCTCGCAGAGAAACTTCGAGAAGAGTCTGGCGATGAACGAGGGAAACCAGCGAGAGGAGGCCGATATCCTGAATCATCTGGGGACGGTCCTGATGAGGATGAACAAGATGGAAGAGGCTAACGAGAGGTTGGGCCAGAGCGCCGAGCTGGCTCTTGGAATAGGAAGAATGAGGACCGCCTGCCTTGCAATGTGCAACCGCGCTAATGTTCTGCTTGAGTTCGAGGATCCGGAGGAGGCCTCAGAACTTTGCGAGAGGTCGCTGGAGATAGCCTCAAGGCTTGAGGACCCCGAGGTCACGAGTTCCGTCTACTTAACCATGGCAAACATATTCAGCAGACGCGAAAAGGTGGACAAGGCGATGAGCTACATGGAGAAGAGCATAGTTCTTCTCAGAGATACGGATGACCGCCACGCACTAGCTGAAAGGCTTTTCCAGCTCAGCGAGATGAAACTGTCAGAAGGTTCGAAATCCGAGGCTATGCGCCTCAAGAAAGAGGGCTTCAGAATACTCGATGGAAAGCCCCCGAGATGATGCAATAATATTTATATAGTTCGGGCTTATTTTCTGCCAGCCCTGAGAAATTGGGGCAGAAGGGATGAGTGAAGCTGTTTAGAGGAGTTAAAGAGTGAGGGTGTTGAAATGAAAAAATGGAGCGTTGCCGTATTGGTGTTTGGATTGGTGAGCATGGCGTTCTGTGTGTGGACTCCTACCGCCACAGCGCAAGCGACTGATCTCTGGCTTGAAGAGAGTCCCTTCACGCACTCTAACACGACCTTCGTGCCTGGAGAGACGATTATCATACATGTGGAAGGTCCAGAAGACGATGTCTACGACATAAGAATAATGTACGATCCGTTCGGGACCAACGTCGTGAAGAGGGAATGGGAAGACAGAACGGTCCCGAGCAGCGAGGAAATCATCCTAGAGTATGATGTTCCCGTGTCCGCCGCGAGTATTGAGATGTATCGGGTCGAAGTTTGGAACGAAACTAGTACTGAGCTGTACTTTACTTGGGACTATTGGCTAATCCTATTCAACGCAGATATCGAACCCGCAAGAAGCACATACCTAGCAGGGGAAAGGGTGGACCTGCACTACGTCTGCTGGTACGAAAAGGACAATAGTCTCGTAACGGACGGATACATCAAATGGAGGGTATTTGATCCTACACCCTCATTAGTCGCGGAAGGTGATAAGACAATAAACGATGCGGGTGATGCTATTGGGATCTTCGATTTCAACCTAGGAACCGCTGATCCTCCAGGATGGTATGACGTGTGGATGTGGCTTAATGATACAGAGACGGGCACCCCGAATCATGTGGTCGAAGTCTCTGACAGCTTCATAGTGGGGACATTGTCTCTCATTGTCGACATTGATGAGCTTGTCTATGCCCCGGGAGAATCCGTTCGGGTGGACATAGACGTCCGCGTAGATGGAGTTGGCGTTGCAGGTGC
>JBHIFI010000020.1:0-32723 GCA_046761005.1 Thermoplasmata archaeon | reverse complement strand
AACCATTGTTTCGTAGAGAAAGTGTTATGTGCCCTTCTCATGATTCCCTATGCCATGCCTTTCCGAGCATTCATCTCCGTTGACCTAGATTTCAACCCTCTTTTTGAGAATTTTTCCAACGTCCTCCAGAATACTGGCGCAAGGCTGAAGCCCGTTCGGATGGACCAGATTCACATGACTCTTAAGTTCCTGGGAAATACAGACGAGAAGCTTGTTCCTAGGATCGAAGCTATCATGAAAGAGGCCGTGCAGGGGATAAGACCCTTCGAGGTCGGATTCGAGGGAACGGGCGCCTTTCCCAGTATGAAATACATCAAGGTCATCTGGATTGGCTTGACAAATTCGGGTCCGTTAGCAGATATCTCTGAATTCCTAGATAGCGAGATGCAGCAGTTAGGTTTCAAGCGGGAAGGCAGGAAATTCTCTCCACATATCACGATTGCCAGATTGAAAGGAAGCAGGGGGAAGGAAAAAATCCAGGAAATTCTCTCGAAGACCAGAAACGTCGATTTTGGAACTCAGATGATTGAGAGACTGAGACTCAAAAAGAGTGTGCTCGAGAAAAGCGGCCCTGTCTATTCAACTGTGGCTGAGGTGCCATTTCCAACGTCCTGACTACTTCTCTCTTGAGTACAGCAGCATTCTGTCCCACTCAATAGAGTGTTCAAGTCCAGACTTTCTAAATAGTCCGCTGAGGAGTTCCGTAACTCTTGCTACCTCGTTGCTCTTCGTTCTCCCGTAGACATAGCATTCCACTCTTTCCGACAGCGGAAAGATTAGACGCATATGACCGCTTCGGTTGTATCCCTCGGGCTTTCGATTGCTTCTCAGATCCACCAGGTTCTCCTCTATGAGAACATCAAGAAACTCAGGCTCAGCCTCGGGCATTTGATTTGTTTCCTCCAAGAACTTCTTGAAGACCTCCTCATAGACAGGCAGAAGATCGATGTATCGCGTATCTTTGTTGAATATTATATGGCCGCTTCTGACGTGCATTATGTCTCGTTTTTCGATTGATGTCTGTCTATTTAAGCGTTGCTAGGTCAGAGTTAATAGGCTGCAGGGCTTTTTCCTTCACATGATATCAGCTCTCACAATCGCGGGAAGCGATTCCTCCGGAGGTGCGGGCATTCAAGCCGACATAAAGGCATTTGCGTCTGCGAATGTTCATGGATGCTCTGTCATAACCTGTGCAACCGCGCAGAATACACAGAGGGTGCGGACAATCTTTCCACTCCCCACTGCCGTGATTGAAGAACAATTAGTTGCTGTTCTTTCTGACTTCGACATAAAAGCTGCAAAGACAGGGATGCTCTATTTGGGAGAAATCGTTTCAACCGTCTCAAGAGCACTGAGAGAGGAGGATTTCCCAATAGTGGTGGATCCTGTCCTTATCGCGACAGTCGGAGATTCTCTTCATTCTGCAGAGTTCGCAGACACTCTCAAGAAGGAACTGATTCCCCTGGCAGACCTACTCATTCCCAATGTCCACGAAGCCTCCGTTCTCGCAGGAATTGAGGTCAAGACTTTGGAAGAAGCCAAAGAGGCTTGCGGGATTCTTCTTGAATTGGGAGCAAGAAACGTTCTCATAAAGGGTGGGCACATCGGAGATGACGCGACTGATGTTCTTTTCGACGGCAGAAGATATGTCGAATTCAGAGGACACAGATTCGAGGGAGATATGCATGGAAGCGGTTGCGCTTTTTCTGCTTTGATTACTGCATGCCTCGCTCAGCAAATGGATATGGAAGAGAGTGTAAGGAGGGCCAAAAAGAGAATATCCCTCGGGTTCCAGTTCGGCTATTCTGTAGGGAATGGTGCCAGAGTGGTTAACTCCCAATACGTTGTGGACAGGTTCTCCGTGTGCAAGGATCTCTCCGTTGCGCTCCAAGATCTGAAATCTATTCTCCCCGCCAATCTCGTCCCAGAGGTCGGAATAAACTTCGGATACGCTCTTCCTCTCGCCTCAGACATTGGAGAGGTCTGTGCTCTCAGCGGAAGGTTGACAAAGGTTGGCGAAAGGCTGGAGAGTACTGGGTGTCCCGATTTTGGCGTGAGTAAACATGTTGCAAGGGTGATAGTGGAGGCTATGAAGTTCAGCCCTATGGCAAGAAGCGCGATAAACTTAAAATATGGGGAGAAAACTCTGCGTCGGTGTAAGGAAGCTGGTCTTACGATGGCACGCTTCGACCGGTCCAAGGAGCCTGAAGGTGTATCCTCTATGGAGTGGGGAACAAGGCAGGCGATAATAGATTCAGGCTTCGTACCAGACGTCATATACGATGAGGGCGCTAGAGGAAAGGAACCTATGATACGCTTACTCGGAGAAAACCCAGCGGATGTCTTGTCGAAGCTGAGAAAAATCGTATGAGGGATGGGATGAGAATAGGGCTCTTTACTGACACATATCTTCCGGCTGTAGATGGTGTCGTGAATTCTTTATTGACGACGAGAAAGGCTCTTGAAGAAATGGGACATGAGGTTGTCGTATGCGCTCCTGAAGACAGAAGGAACTGTAGTCCAAGTGATGTCAAGGCAATATACTGCAAAGCCAGGGAATTCAAGAAATATCCAGGGTACAGAATGGCGAGGCTGTTCAGCGATAGGCTCACTCTCGCTATGCGCAAGTATAACCCAGACCTCATGCACAGTCACGGCATTGCAGTTGTGGGAATGAAAAGCATGTGGGCCTCGAGAGAGCTGAAAGTGCCCTATGTTCTTACCTTTCACACAATGGTCTTGGACGCCCTTAATTACTACTCACCGGTGAAGCTCAATCTCTCCTTCATGACATGGATAATCCGACGCTATCTTAGATTCTTCCTTCATCGATGCAAGGGTGTTGTAGTGCCGACCTCTGCAATCGCGCGGGAGGTGAGGGCAATTGCTCCACGAGTCAAGATGATGGAAGTTATTCCCACTGGGATTGATACGGAAAGATTTAACACCAATGTATCTGGACGGAAAGTTCGAGAACAATGGAACCTAGACGGAAACGAGTTGATCCTTCATGTTGGCCGGATATCGCCAGAAAAAAACGTGAACCTTCTTTTGAGTGCTTTCTCTCTGGTCAAGAAGGAGAAGCCCAATGCCAAACTGATGTTTGTGGGATCTGGACCTGCTCTGAAAGACTGCAAGAAGCGGGTTGAGAGAATGGGACTAGGGGACGATATCATCTTTACGGGATTCATAGATGATCAGTTGCTTCCGAATTACTATGCCGCTTGCGATGCCTTTGCAATCACCTCCAAGTTCGAGACTCAGGGTCTCGTGGTGTTAGAATCCATGGCATCTGGGAAATGCGTTGCAGGAGTTAATTTCAGAGCAATACCTGAGTTCGTAAAAGAAGGAGAGACGGGATTCCTCTTCGAGCCCGATAATCCATTCGATTGCTCAAGGGCGATCATTCGAGCTTTGGAGTGTGAGAGTAGTCTGAGGAAACATACCAGACGAATGGCGGAGAGGTACTCAATTCGAAGGTGCACCGAAAGGCTCGTTTCATTCTATGAGACCTTAGTCGAGAGTTCCAAATAGGGCAATCGCATTTGATCTTAGGTCCGGTGGCTCAAGATGGTTGGAATCCTCGGGGGCGGGTTGACAGGACTGACGCTTGGGTCACTCCTTCCTGAATCGGTTGTTTTGGAAAAGGAGCCCTCTCCTGGGGGTCTCTGCAGATCCCTGAAACAAGAAGGATATACATTTGACTTTGGCGGGTCCCACATCATATTCTCGAAGAATGTGGGCACGCTTCGCTTTATGCTTTCCTTACTAGGCCGAAACGTCGTCAAGAACAGAAGGAACACCAAAGTCTACTATAAGGGTAGGTATGTGAAATACCCCTTCGAGAATGGACTCTCCGACCTCCCTCTGAAAGAGAATTACGAGTGCTTGCTTGAATTCCTGAGACTAAAGCTAAGGAAAGCCGGTAGAGAAGTCCTCGAACCCTCCAATCTCAAAGAGTGGTTCATTTACAAGTTTGGGAAGGCGATTGCTAGCAAGTATCTTCTTCCGTACAATGAGAAGATTTGGAGGATGAAACCAGAGGAGATGGGAATTGATTGGGTCTCCCGCATCCCTGACCCTCCCCTCGAGGATGTCATAAAATCGTCGCTGGGCATCGAGACAGAGGGATATCTTCACCAACTTCAGTTCTATTATCCCTTGAGAGGAGGGATTCAGTGTCTCACGGATTCGCTGGCAGAAAAATGCAATTCGATCGAATCGAACTTCGAAGTCCAGCAGGTATCAAGAGATAAAGATGGTTTTCAAGTTTCAGGAAACGGAAGGTCATACGATTTTGAAACCCTGGTATCCACGATTGCCCTTCCCGAGCTAGTAAAGGTCTTAGATGAGACACCAAGAGATCTAGCTAGGATTGCGGAGAACCTGAGATTCAATTCTTTGGTAACCGTTATGTTGGGCGTCGAAGGCCGCGAAATCAACGATCTGTCTTGGATGTACTTTCCCAAACAGGAGGACGGGATTTTCTACAGGGCCAGCTTTCCGTCCAATTACAGTCCCGAAGTCTCGCCGGAAGGCAAGAGCTCAGTCATGGCGGAGATAACGTGTTTCAAGGACGATGAATTCTGGAAGCGTCCTGACGAGGAACTCATAGAATCCGCGAAGAAGAGTCTTCACAAGAATGGGATTCTAAACAAAGATGACATTCAATTCTCGCGAGTATCGAGAACCAAGTATGCATATGTGGTCTGCGATCTCAATTATAGGCGGAACGTCTCGAAACTTAGGAAGTTCGTGAGGGAGCTGGGGATTGAGGTTTGCGGCAGGTTTGGCCGATTCGAGTATCTCAATATGGATGCTTGCGTGGATGGCGCAAGAGAACTGGCCTCTCGTATCGGAGGAGGCGAATGAAGAAGATTTCTGTTGTCATACCGACGTACAATGAAGATAAGGGACTGGAGAAGTTCCTGAAGCAATTCGAAGAACAAACTCTTTCCAGAGAGCTCTTTGAGCTCATCATTGTCGATGGAAACAGCACGGACAAGACAAGGGAGATTGCGAGGAGTTTTGCGGACAAGGTCATCTTGCAGGAGAGCGAGGGAATTGGAGGTGCCAGGAATGATGGTTTTCGAGTGGCGGTGGCACCGATGGTTGCTACGACTGACGCTGACGTCAGACTTCCGACGACATGGTTAGAGAGAATCCTTGACAATTTCAGGGATCCAGATGTGGTGGCCGTTTGCGGTCCTGATGGACCTATAGAGAAGACTTCAAAGTCGAGGCTTGTTTATTTTCTCCTCAGAAACATCATATACGTGGGTTCGAAAATGGGGATATATTGCACGGGCGGGGGAAATTCTGCGTTTAGAAAGGACGCCTTCCTCAAGATTGGCGGGTACAAGCCCCTCTCTCACTCTGACGATGTTGAGATCGCTTTCAGAATCAAGGAGCATGGGAAGATTGTGTATGACAAGGACCTCTTCGTCAGGATCTCCACCCGGAGAATGGAGAAGGATGGTTACTTGCCCACCCTACTGACCTGGCTAAAGGGCGATTTGCTCCTGTTTCTTGGAAAACCGATATCGGAAAAATCCTATGCAAAAAGAGGCTACTGACTTCCGATTCTCTTTCGGTATATGATTGAGAAAAGCGCACTCACTCCTATGACCGCGAGAACCGCGACGAGTGCGACGATTTGAGTGGTCTCTCTTTCATAGACCAAACTGAAATAGCCAACCAGAAGAAGGAGGAAGCTGTATTTTGCGACTGAGCCGAGAAAGATGTAGGTCATCGAACGCACATACGACCATTTGCAGACGGCCATGAAGGCGCCAACGAAGGGGACAACAGGAGCGATCCTGTTCACAAGGATTATCTTCTCATCTTTGACGATGAGAAAGTCAATGTAGCGTTTCATCACTCTCTCCAAGAATGCGGGGATCTTCTTCCTTCTGACCAAAAGATTTCTTACAACTAGGTACAGTAGAGTGTTGCCCGTGAGCTCGCCCATTACGGCCATGGAAAGGATGGACAAACCCCAAATTAGAGCGGAACCTTCTGGGACGGGATTTGCCAAGAAGAAAAGAACCGCAAAGACTTCTGGAAGTGCTGGAAAGATGGCCGCATCGACAACAAAGATGGCATACAAGGCTAGGAGCGCTATTATGGGTCCTAGACCATGGAATAGATCATAGATCAGATCTCCAATCATCAAATCCCAATTCAGATTTTGCTAATGCTGAGAAGCGTGATGCGGAGGTACAAAACCTTCCCCGCACGCTCATCATTGAAGTCTGCGACGAACGTCACATCATCGGGGTTGACGGAAGTGACGATAAACCTCTCACGTGAGTTCTTGCCCATGACCTTGTTCGCATCATCTGGAGAGAGCTGATGCCTGACAGTGATCTCCCCCTTTCCCCCATTTGCTGCGCTGTCAACTTTCTCCACAACGGTATCCCAAGATGTGTAGGGTCTGACTACCATTCCTGTCGTTGGATTGTGTCTAATGATGACCAGGTCATTGGTGCGGTTGAGATAGTATACGTAAACATACCAACTCCAAAAGGGGTCCTTAAGGCTCTTTCCCTCGAAAGGAGGACCCTCCTCTGGAAATCTTTGGGAATAGGCTGTCGCAGTCAATTCTTCGTACTGAGGAATGGTTTCGCTTAGAGAACGAGTTTCGAGTTTGGTCATGTCAGTACTTCCATACGCCTGCTCAGGTTGCAGAACGACCAGTCTGGTCTCGCCAACACGCATACCTAGAAGAGCACTTTCTAGGGCTTTTCCCTTGTCAATCATTCCCAGGAACGGAGCAGCACCCGGCTCAACAAAACCACCACCTATTGTTGTCAAGACAGGTTTGAAGTTGCCATCAGGAGGGTATGTGAAGTTCAGGGATTTTGGATAGCTTACATTATCGTCAGCCACGCTCTTGATAGAGGTTCCGAAGACACGACCGTCCTCGAAACTGCCAATGTAATCAAACTCAATCGTATCTGTTCTCTCAACTACTTGGGGAGTTGGCCCCACTCTCGCTGTGAGGCCTAGCATTACAGCTTGATATATCACGAACGCCATCAGTACCGCAAGTATTATTAGTGCTGTAAGAAAGACATCTAGTGTACCAAACCGATCGTTCCTTGGAGTCATAGATGTTCAGATGTCTGAGAAGGATGAGCCCTTTTATAAGGGTTGTGGCACCAATCTTTATATCCATATCATTGGATTGGGAAATTGAATGGGAAAAACCCTCCTCATATGTCCGCACTGCGGGTCATCGGATTTGTATTATGAGACAGGGCTCATAACTGGATACAAATATCATTGCAAGAACTGTGATTACGTAGGTGCTTTCGTAGTAGAAAAGGACATAGAGGACTAGGCAAACATGCTGCCCGACGATTCTTCTCCTCTTTGGAACGGGATTCCCGCAACCTTGTCTATAGCTTTCATGAAGTCCCGGATGAGGACCTTGTCTCTATTCTCTCGGATCGCGAACATGCCAGCTTCTGTACATATGGCCTTGATATCGGCACCTGTACTGCCCTCCGTCTTCTCTGCAAGCAAATAGTAGTCGAGTTTCCTTGAGATGTTCATATTCCTCGTGTGTATCGCGAATATCTCCTGTCTGGCTTCGAAGCTTGGAGAGGGAATTTCAATTATTCTGTCGAATCTCCCTGGCCGGAGGAGAGCCTCATCCAAGATATCGGGACGATTTGTCGCCGCGACTATCTTGATATCACCCAATGGATTGAAACCATCCAATTCTGCCAGAAGCTGCATTAGGGTTCTCTGAACCTCTCTGTCCCCCGATGTGGCGATTTCCAGTCGTTTTGCACCTATCGCATCGAGTTCATCGATGAAGACTATCGAGGGGGCCTTTTCTCTGGCAAGCTCGAATAGCTCTCTCACTAACCTGGCTCCTTCGCCTATGTACTTCTGGACGAGTTCAGAGCCCACGAATCTGATGAACGTCGCATTGGTCTGGTGGGCTACGGCCTTGGCAAGAAGAGTCTTTCCCGTGCCAGGCAGGCCTACGAGGAGAACGCCACTTGGCGGCTCAATTCCCACCTTCTTGTATAGGTCCGGTCTGAGTAAGGGATCCTCGACGGCTTCCTTTATCTCAACAATCTCCTTTTCGAGCCCCCCTACGTCATTGTATGTCACATCGGGTTTATCAATGACCTCTGCGCCGGTAACGAGAGGATCCAAGGATGGTGGGAGAACACCCATTACCGCAAGAGTTTGCTTATTCAGGGCAACTCGTGCCCCAACAACGATATTCTCGCGGTCAATATAATCAGCAGTATTCACGATAAAATCCGGCCCTGTTGAACTCTTGACGACTACTCTTCCATCTGTCAGAACGTCTCTGACGGAACCGATAATTAGCGGGGGCGTCTTGAGACGCTCCAACTCCCCCTTGAGCCGCCTGATTTCTTTCTGGAGCCTCATGAGCTCTGCTTCAACAAAACGCTTTTCCCCTTCTATTCTTCGGGAGTTGGCCAGAATAGTGTCATTCTTCTCTTCTAGGATGGAAATTCTTTCTGACAACTTCTGGGAAAACTCCTTGATATCCTCCTCGTCCACAGAGATCCCCTGTCCATGCTTGTTTTGTCTGTCGCTAAGTATATATTCGTTTCCAGCTATTTATTGTTTATCGTGGATGTGGTTGCCTGAGATGCGAACTTTGCGGTGCCAAAACACCAAAGACGAGAGGGGTCTTGATTGAGGGCATCGTCTTGAACGTTTGTTCGAATTGCGCAAAGTTTGGTGAGGGCGCCCCCTCCACAAGAAAGAGAAAAGAGCCCTCCATCGTAGCAAGAAGGTTGGAAAGAAGACAGAAGCGTATGAGGATGAAGGACGTTTACGAGAAAGCCTCATCGGAAGATTTGGTGGTGGATTACCCAGACCGGATAAGGAAAGCGCGTGAGAAAAGGAATCTGAGTCAAAAAGAACTCGCCAGTGTCATAAACGAAAAATGGAGCGTAGTAAACAAGCTGGAAACGGGGGACATGAGACCTAGCGATTCTCTCGTGTTGAAGCTTGAGAAGACACTGAACATAAAGCTGAAGGAGAAGGTCCAAGAAGCTCATATCAAGAAACGGGGTGAAACTCTCTCTATGACGCTTGCGGACCTCCTGAAGGAGGATTAGGTTGAAAAACGCAATTGTCATAGCCTTATTCGCAGCATTGATAGTCATTTTTTCCATTCTAGGATACACGATCTATGTTCAGCTGTCTTCGGGAGAGTTCGGTGCTGAAGTGGGAAAGTTTCTCTGCCTCGCTGTTGTTTTCCTTCCCGTCTTCTTTGCTTTTGAGCTTCTTTTCAAGCGGTACTACTACTTGAGGAAGGGACCAGAATCCGAGGACTAAAGCCCCTCCTCGACGGCTCGGTAGAATGAGGAGAGATCCACCCCCAGCTCCCGGCCGACTATTATCGCTGCGACTTCTATCGTTATGTCCATATCAGATTGCGTGGAGTTTATTTTCGATATCAGTTCCCTCTGGTCAGTTTGGGATTCTTTAGACGTTTTCTCCAAAATTTGCGTGAATAGGTCGGTCTCCTTGGGTTTCGTTCTCAATATCTCTGGTCCTGGAGAGAAATCGAGCGGGATTTCCACCGATTTCAGATCAAAATTGGGAGAGATTTCCCCCTCCTTGCGGGTTACGAGGTTCATCTCAACGGCCAGGTCCAGAAGCTTCTGCGCATCCTTTGGAGGAAACCATCTGAAATGCATTGAGGCCATGAGAATGAAGTCTCTTTCAGTCATTGAGGGTCTTCCTTTGTGAGAAAAAAGCATCGCTACGGTCTGTCTCAGCTCATTCATCAGGGATCACCTCCAATGCTTCAACTATGGCTCCCTTCATTTCAAGGTCTTTGGTTTCCTCCACTTGTTCCTTTGAAAGAATGCCTACATAGAGCTCCTCTAGAATCTCATCAGAGGAAAGAGTTCTTGCCTCCTCGAGAGGAGAAGGAGAACAGTGATTGTCCATGAATATGAATGTTTCAACACCTGCTTTCTTGGCTCTTTCGAAAGCCTTGGAAACCGTCTGGAATTGCACTGCAATATTCCCCAGAATTCGATTACAGTAATCGATTTGGAATATGACGTTCTCCGTTAGTTTCAATGCCTTCTCAAGCTCACTGAAGCTATGAAGTGTCTTACTTCCAACCACTGCTTTGCCACCTCCCGCCACGAGGACGTCCATAACGTTCTCGGAGAATCTTATTCCGCTGTCAACCCATACAGCCAACTTCTCTACCTTTCTCAAGAGGTCAAGATGAGGTATACCGCCAAATATGGCACCGACATCCTCCAAGACAACCGTCCCGTATGTCTCGTGTGATCTCCGAATCAGGGACATCGGATCTGTCATCGTACGCTTGTAGCCATTACTTGTAGAGAGAACCACACGATTCCCATAGACGGAGACCCTTGGGACGATCTGCATGACACCCACTGAATTGACATCCATTGAGCGATATTAAACATTTCGAGAATGGAAATTCATATAAAGCAATCTTGCTTATTCCGTTTTCCCGGAGGCAAGACGATGGTAGTCAAGAGCTGGAAAAGCGAAGACGTTGGTTGTCAGATTGACATCGATTATGATCTCTGTGATGGCGACGGTGAATGTCAGGATTCCTGCCCTACTGAGTGTTTTGAGATTGTTGATGGAAAGGCCACGGTACCCAACATCGATGAATGTATTGAGTGCTGTGCATGCGTGGAAGCCTGTCCTACTGGCGCGCTCAAACACTCGACTTGCTAGCCCCACAAACTAACCAACTAGGGAGTTAAGAGTTCTGCCATCTCATGACGAGCAGCTTTCTCCGTAATTTGGAAAAGCTTTATTATTGGTCCGCCAGATATCAGGAACCTCTATGGCAAAGAGAAGAAAACTAGGTCACGAAGAGGGAACGGCCGAGTGCCACTACTGCGGAAAGGATGTACCAGAGAGGGCTTGGAAATGTCCTTACTGTAGGAGGTGGTATTCTGAGGGAAAGGAAATGATGGTGGCCATCTCGATAATCGCGATTCTAATCTTGGCCCTCGTGGGCTATACTGTTGCCCAGTACGTTGATCTTTCCGGGGAAGGGGGAGAGGGTGGAGGAGGACCTTCCCCATCATATTCTATTGAAATACGGACACACGGGCAATTTGAAGCTCACAACACTGAACCAGGTAGGTCGACGAGTTTCATGATATTTGCTGGAAACAAAGCTCAAGTAGCAGACACGATAGACTTCTCCTTTGAGGGCGTTGCTTCGGGAATCAACCCACATCTCAAATATCAATCCAGAATAATGACTCCAGGTTCAATCCTTTTGAACATTCTGACAGTGGACGTGGATGCGTCAGTACTTCCTGGTACGTATTCAATAACTGTTAGAGCGACCTCCAGGGGAGACAGTGAAGTCACCGATACGGTGGAAGTTTCCGTTCAGATATACGAGCTTCAGACCGATGAAGTTGCGGAAGGGAACTATATCAGGTGCGACTACATCTTATGGCTTTCAGATGGTAGTGTCAAGGATTCTGGAGAATCGCTGAAGGTCTATACCGGAAGAGACGAGATAGACCCACAGTGGCAGGCCGACGGATATATGACAGTCATAGAAGGCTTCAGAAAGACCCTAGTAGGCATGAAAATCAGTGAGACGAATGTCGTCGCTGTTCCTCCGCAGGAAGGATACACAAACCCCGATGATGAACTCTACAACCAGTGGCTGTACTTCCAGATAACTCTCATTAGTATCGATGGATAGGCAAAAGCTTTTAGTCACCCAAGCAGATATAATCCCGCTCCAGTCCGAAGGTTGCAGTGAAAAATGACCTGCAATGCAAGCTGGAGCGGACGTCGCGATGGTTCCCCCATGAAATCCACGTAACGTGGTGCAATGATTGGAGGACAACCCCGATGTCCAACAAACCCTCGGCAAGGGTCAGGGCGAGGAGAGTGCAAAGCAGCCCATGATTCGCGCTGTTACTGCCGAGGGACACTCCTCCTTTCTCTCCTCTTACGACGGACCATGAGCGCCAGAATTGCGAGAAAAAAGACGGGGGCTATAACGTCTTCGAACTCTGGTATGCCGGTCTCAAACCTTACCTGGTAAGGAGATGTCGTCCCATTCGTCCACTCCCAACAGATCTTGAGTACGGAGTCGACTTCGTAGACAGAGGTGAGCCAGTCCTTTTCATCGGTGTTCTCCTCGATGCCAGTTATGTCCACCCAGGAAGGGAAGTCTAATGCTTTACCTTTTATCTGGTGTGTAGAATTAATGTAGAAGAGGTAGAGATAATTCGTTGAGTTGTCGAGCGTGATGGTTACGTATTCGTTATTTGCGTTTGTATCCAAGACGGTTGGAGAACTCCACGAGTTTGTATATTTCGTATAGTTTACTCTTCCTGTCTCGTTTATGTAGACAAGATGTATGTTGTAGGCGGAATCCACGACGGCAGAAACGGTCTTGTTTGTAACTCCTGATGTCGTTGTATCAATGGAGGTTACTGAACCCCAACCGGTACCAGACGTGTACTTCTTACCCTCTAAGTTGCCCTCATTGTACCATATGGCATACATGTCCTGTCCAGAGAGGGGAACAATGATAGCATACAAATAGGCAGTATCGGCGTTGGCAGCAAGCAGGTCCGTGTATGTACCCCAGGAAGACACGTCGTCGACGTTAGTGGATCTGACCCCAGCAATGTTATAGTTACTACCCGCAGAGGGTCTATTGTTGGATATAATCCAGAGGTATCCTTGGCTGTCTTGTGAGATGAAGGCCACCTTATCAGCCATAGGACCATTCTGGTGGCATACAGTCACCGTATACTCCGTCCCCCACGATATCGTTGTGCCGCTAATCGTTCCTCGCCTTACGTACACACTAGATGTAGCCGTGCTATTATCTCCCACTACATACACAACCTTTGTAGAACCAGTATCATTGTACCAAAGTGATGCGTATTTGACCCCAGACGTACTGAACGCCTTCTCCGGTGGGTTGGTCCATGTCTGTCCGTCCGAGCTATATTCATAGACTGTTTCTGTTCCGTTATAATAGAAGGCCCACCAGTAGGTGCCATCATAAATGAGCTTTCTCTGGTGGGAGTAGGCTGTTGCTTCGGAGCTCGTAGAGGTGTCGACCTGGTAGCTAGCCCTGGTTCCTCCGTTTTTGGCGGGCGAAGAGAATAGCCATCCACCCTCTGAACTGTTCCTTGTTCCTCTGCTCATATCGTCATTCACATCGATGTTCTGAAATGCATCCGTTATTTCGAAACCCACAGCAGATGCATTGGTGATCCCTGGTGAATCGATAACGGAGAGTTCCATTTGATTGAGTGTCTCAAATGCCTCTGGTGTACTAACTTCATCCCATTTCCACTCACCCGGAAAGCTACCACTAAATTCCATGAACTTGGCTGATACAACCTCGTTGGAGATTCCCACTACTTCTACAAGATAGTCGGATCCAATACCCATGCGAGGATGTCCAGTGAGAGTCGAATTATCTGAATCTATGTAGATTCTCGCGATGTCATATCCATATTCAGGGGGAAGTTCCACTGGACCTATGTATCTAGCCACTGACTGATTTGCGTATTGCGGAGGATAGCTTACAGGTATGGTTGTGTTCAACCACATATCCGGACCGAGAGCATAATCAATTATCCCATCTCCATCAACGTCGTTGTTTTCCTGTAGGTCGGGAACACCATCGTTATCGAAATCAAATCTATAGATTCCGCTTCCACCCGGTCCATCCACATCATCAGGGACACTGTCTAGATCGCTGTCCACAACTCGGGGAACCTCCAAAGGAATGAAGGGATTTCTCACCATCACGGGTCTTCCCTCAAAGATTCTTGCTTCGACTTTTAGGAAGAAAAATGCATCGGAGTCCCAGGCAAAGAAGGAAAGTGCCATTATGTCGATGTTGCAGTTTCCCGAAGTGGATTCTTCTCCAAGCTGGTCCAGGATTGGATTTGTCCATTCCACGAAAGCGCCATCGGCTATAGGTAAGGTCGGGAGAGTGCCCACGTAGCCAAGGTCTCTATCTGAAGCAACAGTCGTAAGTGAAACAGTTCCGTTCTCGCAATAAATCTCGTTTCTGTCGGAAATCCTAGCACCGATTGTGTGGCCGCTGTTCGAGGCTCCAATATCCGCCAAGACGACGAATCGAACAGAGGTCCCCTCTTCAATAAATCGTTCGTGTGTGAAGGAAACCGGGACACCCAAGAATATCTTTTGTTCGAGGGGCGTTCCGGACTCATCCACAAGTTTCAGGTAACTGATGTCAGAAGGCTGAGCGGTTCCTCTCACCTCTATTGTGAACCGCTCAAGAGTGATATCCCTCTCCAAAGCTTGTATATCGAATTGGAGTAAAGGCTGATTGTTTCCAGTCAAGACATCGGTGGTAACTAGACTTCTCTGAGTCACCGACAGTATTCCCTTGGAATTTGACACGATGTAATCCGAGAAATCCTCATCTCCCATCCAGCTCTTGGAGTGGAAATATGCATCCACTGCACTGGGAACGGGAGCCAGCGTTTCCCAATAGACTTGGGCTTCAAGGGAGTCTCCACTGCAGGCAGAAAAAACAGAAGAAGAAACTATCCAGGAGTTCCAGTCTCTCGGATTTCTGAACGGATCGAATCTGCTAACTCTGGCGATGTCCACACGACCTTCGATCCCAGCTATCTGAAGTAGGAAATCAGCTCCTATGCCCGCGATATCATAGCCCGTATCTGACCGACGATCAACGTCTAGAAAGATATCAAAAACGTCTGCAATCCTGCCTTGTACATCTCCTTGAAGGATATTTCCTCTTACTTGGATAAAGAAGGAGAGATAGTTATCATTATCTTCAACGGAAACCTCAGTCATGTCAATATTGGGGTCTATTGTCTGATCCGACCTAACTTCTGTTCTGATGACATCATCCCAATCGGAGAATGCGGCGTCAATTCTTATCTTTCCTTGAGCACCAGAAGGAATGGTCGTGGGCATTATCAGAGGAACGGTGAGGAGGAAGACAGCAACTAGAGGAGGAAGAAAGACCTTCCACTTGTATCTCTTTGTCTCTCTGGCAAATTTTCCCGAACCCAATCCGTTCGTCAGACCCAATCCGTTTGTAACACCGTTTGTGAGGCCCATCTTGATCGATCGAAACCCGTTCACAAGTCCATTAGTAAATCCGTTGACCCTTCCGCGCCCATTCACCAGCCCATATGTGAGGCCGTTGACCCTTCCGCGCCCATTCACCAGCCCATTTGTGAGGCCGTTGACCCTTCCTCGAAGACCGTTTACCAGCCCATTGGTGCGCCCCCTCCCATTTGTCAGACCATTGGTCTTTCCCGGAGCTCTCCCATTCGTTAAACCATTCGTGCGTCCAGGGATTGAGCTCAAGCTCTTCCTGACGAGACCATTGGTAAGACCAAAGCGGTCGGCTGGTGTTGCGGGCTCTTTTTGTTGAGGAACGTCCTTAGTTCTCGGAGCCAATTTGGGTTTTCTGGACCTTAGACCAGCTATCTCCCGCCTCAATCTTTCCCTTTCGTCTTCCCGCTTGGGTCTTCGAGGTTTCACCCTTTCGGCTGGCTCCTCGGTCGATTCGACTTCAACTGGAGCGACCTCGAAGCGAGCACCGCAGTGGTCACACACATCTGCATCCTTAGGAACCCCTTGACCGCACACTGGACACTCATACTGGTATTCTCTCTCTCCTTGTTCCTCGAAGGACGATAAAGCCATCTCTCTGCACTTGGCTGCGTTCTTCACGTCACCCAATCTGGCGTATATCTTTGCTTTCAGTATCCATACACCTGGATATCGTGGGTCCAAATGGGTGAGTTCGTTGAGAACCTGTATCGCCCGCTCGTGATTGCCAATCTTCTCATATGTTGCCCCCTTGACAAAGAGAGCGTCAACATCCTCAGGGTTTCTGCCCAACTTCACGTCGCAGACTCTCATTATCCGGTTGACATCCATTCCGGCAACTTTGGCAGTCAACTCGCTCATTCCACAGTTATCGCAGAATTTCAACCGGCTAGGGATCGTTTCTGAGCAATAGGAGCACTTTCTGGAAGGCTCCTCGGCCTCGGCCTTAGGCCTCTCAGGCTTTTCTTGAGTCTTTTTGGAAGATTCGAGCGCTCTCTCATAACATTTCGTTGCCTCATCCATTCTTCCAAGGTCCTTGAGAGCATTCGCTTTGGAAGACCACGCCCCGACATGGGACGAATCTAAGCTCAATACCTTATCAAAGCATTTGAGAGCCCTCTCAGAATCACCCTTGAGAAGCAGCTTGGTGCCAAGGTCATACCAAAGCTGCACATCCTTGGAATCAGAGACATCCTCGATTTTCTTGGGAATCGTTTCGTCCTCTCCCTCCCCCTCATCACTCTTTATTCCAGAATCGCCTACGGTCAGAGGAACGTAGTTCGAATCCACTTTCGTGTTCTTCATCGAAAGCGCCCCAACCTTTCTCACTATCTTGTCTCCTTCGCGGGTCCGCTCGATGTCAATCACTCCGTCGAATGGCTGCAGTAGCGTGGAAAGAGTGACGCTGTCGTGCATTTCCTTCTCCACTAGGAAAAGAGAAGTGAAGCCGATTCTCTCCAGTTTTGCCTTGGTACTTTGGGCAAATCCATAGACCTTTTGAAGATCGTATTCATTCAGTGCTGGAGAGAGAATCTCCACGACCGCCCTCTTATTGGGACTTTCCTCCAACTCGGCTATGGCTCGACTGAATGCTATTCCAACGTTTATGAGGTCGACCGAGCACCGAAGAATGCCGTTGTCTTCCTCTATATCCATTATCGGCTTCTCTTTGTGAGAGTACCAGTCAATTATCCTGAGCATTCTTTCCTTCTCAAGGGGCTCAGTGTCGATTCCTATGGCCTTCATTCCCCTCTTGAATTCTTCCGGTGAGATTGAAGAGAGGGCAACAATTACTGCTTCTCCCTTTCGAATTCCCTCTTTTACAAAACTGAGAGCAAGGTCGTATTTCTCATTTCCCGATGGTCCTTGCACTGCCACCGACGTTTTTCGTGGTATCCCTCCCTCGATGAGTGAGTCTACCACTTTTATTCCGATTCTCGCTCTCTCGACCATTCTAGACGACCTTCTCCTCTGACATGACCTCGATTCCCCTCGGAGTTATGAGGAACGGATGTTTCGCGGTGTCGTGCTTCGTGAACCTCATCTTCCTAACAGTTATTGTCCTCCGAAGCTCTCCTCTCACCTCTTCCAGCCCTAGAACGATGAATGAATCAGCGACGAATTGTTCGACCCCAAATCGTGTCAGACCTTGGTTCTCTAACGACTCTGAGATTAGAAGAGAAGTTAGATCCCGTTGACGAAGGTAACGAGAGAAAGTGAAGAGCTCCTCTCTAAACTCATCCACATTCCGGTAGTAAAGTCCGACAACTGGAAGCGAGTCCAATACGAGTCTCTTAGGTCTCGTCCTGTCAATGAAGCTCTCAAGGAAGTCCATGATTTCCCTGAAGCCCACAACCCCATGACTCTGGTCTGTTCTTATCTCTCCCAGGTCGATTAGGAAAAGCCTCCCTTGGTTTTCCAATTCTCCCAGATCCATCTGGAAATTCTTCATAGCTCGGATGATGTTTTCTCGATTTTCCTCAAGGACGAGATAGAGACCTGTGTCGCCATTGTCCTTCGCGCCGTTGAAGAAAAATTGGGTGGCTAGCAGTGTTTTCCCGCTACCTGCGGGACCCGAAACGAGGTTGACACTATTCTTTGGGAATCCGCCCTGTGCAAGAGCGTCCAGTCCCGCAATACCAGTCATTACCCTCGTTTCACTGTTCCTCATATCCAACGTCCTCGGGGAAAGCACCAAATAATCCATACTCAGTAGCCAGATCCGATATCTTCTTAGGCATCGTCTTCAAAGCTAGCCGGAATATTCTGCTAGCTGTAGTGGATCCAACCCCCTCACTGCACAACCCGAGGACTCTCTCGAAGAGAAGTGCAAAGGCCCTCTTGATATCGGGCAAGGTGCATTGAAGCTCACCGTTTTCGATGGCCCTTTTCAATTTTCTGAACGTTGAGACGTGTCCGCCCTTGAGATCGACGTATGCGATTATATCTGAAATTTCTTGTTTGCAGGAATCCTGAAGGTCTGAAAGCGCCTCCTCGACTGCGGGATTTATCATTGCCCATCCAATTTTTTCCGTCTTCTTGAGCGTTGCAAAAAGAAGTAGAGAATAGAACTCACAAACACTGACGAGATCGTCGTCCTGACTCCCACCTATGTCGAAATCTATGGAAATCCTCGGGCTCTTTAGGTTATATTCGTATGCCTTCCTCGTTTTGCAATTTCTTGTTCTTCTGTCGAGTATTCCGACCTCGTACAATCTGGTGAGGTATTTTGAGGCAGTGGTTGTGTGGATATCGAGTTCAGAGGCAACATCGCTAGCGATCGACCAGCCCTTGGAGTGAAGAAGATTGAGTATTGGGAGTCCATGTCCTCCTGCGAGTATCTCGATTGTCGCTCTGAAATGGTCTCTCTTCATATTGGCCCCGCTAAATTCCAATCGTGTTAGAGTAGCTACTACAAGCTCTAAGAAAGATAGAATGTTGATATATATGTAGGTTGCATAATAATTATCAAGTTTGATAATCCACTTTCCCGTCCTGGCTGTAGTCTATTCTACCTTCGCCTTCTAGGGATCCTTGGTGCGACCTCTCATTCTCTTGACAAAGGATTAAATTGAGATTTTTCTATCATTATCGTGTGAGCGTGAGATTGATATGGAAAGCCGAGTTTGGCGAAGAATTGGATCGGATCCTCCTGTTGGCGGGGGATAGGGGGGTCTTGGTTTCCGCTGGTCGCAAGGTACTCTTTCTTGACGAGGCTGGACTTCAAAGATGGACAGTCACCCTCAAGGGAAAAGTAGTCGGATTCGGTTTTTCTTCACATGAGGCTGTTTTCTTCATCGCATACGAGAATGGTATACGTCTGGTGAATAGAATCGGTGTCACCATGAAGGAGCTACCATTGGCATCATCGCCTGTCGATTTTGTGGTCTCGGAGATGGCTGTGATTCTAACCCAGGCGGAAGTATTGGTTTTCGCTAGAGACGGGAGGGAACTTTGGAAAAGCGATTCTGGCGGGAACAATCTTGCCACCTTCCATGATAGGATTTTCCTGGGGAACGGGAAGAAGTTGATTGCATTCACCAAAGCTGGTCGAGAAATCGCCGAGATGGATTTCACAGAGGATATCGTCGCTCTCTCTGGGGGTGAGAACTCTCTATTCGTGGCGCTTCCTCAGAAGATTCTATCCGTGACGGAGGATTGCGAGATATCTCTTGAGAAGTCTTTGGATGACACAGTACTTGGCCTCTCTGCTGATGAACTCGTAGCGGTTCTTCACTCATCCAAAGTCGCGCTGTACGACCAGAACGGAGAGGAGAGATGGTTGTTTCCTGCAGAAGCTTCTGCGATTTCTACTGAAGGAAAGGCAGTAGCCGTTGCAGTCGAGAAAGAATTGTCCTATTTCGAGGAAGTGGGTGAAAGTGACGTTCTCTACGAAATCATGTGCAGAGGTGAGTCACGTTGCGGGACGTTTGTTTCATCATCTTACCTTAGACAATGTCCAAAATGCAAATCTTCGAGGATAACAATGAGGATAGTTAAGAGGGACCTTGACTAGGCCATTATTCTGGTCACTTGAAACTTGCCTCCCTCAAAGACAATCGCGAAATATCTCGTATCATGACGGACGCTTCTCATCTTCACGCATCTTATTCGTCTCTGGACCTCGAAATCTCCTCTCTTCTCCATCTTCAGGAGTATAATCCCGTCGGCAAGATAGTCCTCCTTGTGCTTTCCGAAGGCATTCCAGAGGTCTGCGCTCGAACCCAAAGGAGGGCTGACCCCTGGCATTTCCGTGATGATAAGAGATGTGAGTCCAAGCGCCTTGAACCACTTCAGTAATCTAAAGAATTCCATTCGGAAATCCTCGAATTTTGCCAATGCCTCAACTGCATCAAGGGAGTCCAGAACAAGGAGACCGTAGTCGAATCCGCTCTTGATGCTCTTTGTGTACATCGTGAGGAAGTCTACCCAGACGTCCTGCTTAGCATCCTGCATTTTCTTCCTCAGTGCACTCAAATCGAGGACGCTCACCTCATCTTTCACTGTGGCTGGGTCCATTCCCATACTCTTCATGTGGTCAAACAGACTAGCTCTCTTCTGCTCAAGTGATATGTACAGACCCTTTGTTCCCTCGTTGAGAGCATTGTTGTGCAGAATTGAATAGGCCACGGAGGACTTCATTGTGCCCGGAGTTCCGGTGATTAGCACATTGTGTCCTTTGGGAATTCCTCCGTCCAGGATATCATCAAAGCCCTCTATGTATGTCCTTATCCTCGGTTTCATGCTCAAACACCCTCCGAGATTATTCCAACTATCTCATCTTTCATCATGTATCCTTTCGATTTCATGTCAGTTCTGACCTGGTCTATATCCACTATCTCCCCAAATTCCATCATCGCATCCTGAGCTCTCTCTGCGAGCGCTCTAACGTCTGATTTTGTAAGCTCATTGAGAGATTTACCCATCTTTTTTATCTCTCTTGCCAATACGAATCTTCCTGCCTCTCCGAAGTACTTCTTGAAAACACTCAGCAGTCTTTCCCTCAGATCGTGGTCTCTCTTGTCGTGAGCTTTTTCCTTTCTTGCACCTCTAGGTATTTTTCTTCTGGAGAAAACGACCTGAGCCAGTAGTGATTCGGTAGTGACCGCCGGATCGGTTGAAAGCCTCTGAGCTTCCTCGAGGTTAGAGTTGTAGTAGCTCATTAGGTCCAAGGATATGCTGTAGGATTCGTTTTTCCAGTTCTTGAGAATCGCATTGTCGCCTGCGTAAATGCCGAGAGTGTCCAAAGTGCTTGTTATCCACACCGCCAAATCTGGGATGTCTTCCAACAGCAAGTCCTTCGTCGAGATGCGCTTACTTGTGCAGTATGTGCGTAGAAGATGCCGACTTAGATTGCCGATATGCGCATCCAATATCTCTAGGACCTTCTTTTCAACATCAGGGAATTCCATTACGTTATCCCTAGGGCCTACGAGTTCGGAGAATTCCTCACTCGTTATCAAAAACAAGGGGACTAAGAATGTAGAATCAGTGCGTTTCGCAATGTCCCTCATGGAAGAAATCAGCTCTCTCACCGAACGAATCTTGTTGTTGCATACCAATCTAGGAAACGCATCGACGAGAATTACACTGTGCTCGTGCGTCATGGCAAAATCTCGAATGGAGAAGTAGATTCTACTCAAATCACATGCCCTAATTCGGTTCTTGCCATCGGTAAAGGAAATCTCTATGATAGCAGCATTCTGATATTTCTGTTTGAGCTCCTCCTTCTTTGAGGAGGTTAATATGAGTCCAAGCTTTCCGCTATTCAACTCATCAGCAAAGACAGATCTCAAGTACTTTGGTCTGGTTTCGTTTACGAAATGAATCTTGCCAGTTTCCAGAACAAATCTTGATATCTCCCGCGGGAGCCTTCTCTTCGACCTTAACCTTGTCTGTGAGTAGTTTGTTCTAAGCAGTGTCAATAAGATAACAGAACCAAAAAGTGGAAATCCCAGGTTCGGGCCAATCAAATTGTCGGCGTTGAGGATCTTCAACTCTTGATAGTAAACAGGTCCGGTAGCGAGAAGAATCACAAGGGATAGGACGAAGAGATACCCCTCCTTATGGAGAATCGAAGACCTAAGCCAAAAGGTGGCGGACTCTGCAACGGAAATGCCAAGACAGAAAATCAGATAGAAGACGAAAAGGGAGTGATCGTAGAGATCGAGACTCGTCCATACTTCAACACTGGAAAGATAGATTATGCCTAGAGATGGAAGAAAGATAATGAGCGGGGGATAAATCTTATCTATAAATGAACGGCCGCGAAAGAATGCCAAGATCAGGATCGTGGTCATAGGAAACACCATGATCGTCGAGGAAAGAGTTAATGTGTCGAATGCCTTCTCCTGTAGCTCTCTACCCAATAGCCAAGAGAAGTTCGCCGCCAAGAGAAGAATGTGCAGGGCAATAAAGAGGGTCTTAATTGTTCGCGAACCGAGAGAAAGAATTCCAATTATGAGAACGGCTAGTGTAAGAAGGGAAATTACAGTAACCAGCATGATTTCAAGCATCATCCTCTTCTCTCCGTCTCAAGGCTTTCGAAGAACACCAGTTCTCCATATACCCTCTCATCCAACCTCCCTCCCAATTTCCGCCACTTTTCCGATAGCTCGCCCTTGGAGCTGATTCCCATGGCTTCAAGATCCTCCTCTTTGAAATCAGCCAGGTATTTCCTATCGATCCCCACGATCCTCAGCCTACAGATTTCGACATCATCCTTTCCCTTCAGTTTCGCAGATACTATGTTTCCCGGTTGAACGTCCCTTTTGTCTTTTGGCTTTCTCAGAATCACTTTCTTTACACCGTGCCTAACCTTATCAATCTCCTCCAGTTCGAACTCAAAGGACTTCCTCGGTCTTAACAGAGCTTGAAACCTTCCCGAGACTGCGAGTCTGAATGCGAGTATCATCATGACGATTATTAGTGCGCCTGCGATTACTAGAACAGGCAAGCCGAATTTGTAAAACTCTGCATGGAACCAGAATCCACCCACTAGGACAGCGGAAAGTGCGAAGAGGATTACCATCCTCAAGAGGATGAGGCCAAGCCTTTTCCGTCTCAAGTTTATTCCCTCCTAACAGATCGCCTTGGTTATCTCAAACCATTTGTTCTCATGTATGAGGGTGAAGTAGTCGGTTTTGTGATTAACGCTTCTCATCTTCACACATCTAATCCTTCTCTGGACGTCAACGTTGTTTATTATCTCCATCTTGAGTTCAAAAATGGCATCGGCCAGGAAAGCCTCGTCGAATGTTTCTTCAAATCTGAGGAAACTCATCAGGTCTGGGCTGGTTTCGGAAACAATGAAGGCCGTTATACCGAGTGCTCTGAGCCACTCGAAGAAATCAAAGAGGTCCTTTCTCCTATCGGGAAAGTCTGCAATGAGTTCTAAGGCTTCCAGTGAATCTATGACAAGTAGATCGAAACTGTGTTTCTGCTTGAGTTCTTCCACCTTCTTCTTGAACACTCCCAGAAAGCCCTTCTCAGTCATGGGATTTTTCAGGTCTTTCCCTTTTAGGGATTGCATTTTTTCGTGCAACTCGTGAAGCTTCTCTCGGCCCCTACTTAGGTCAAATATTGGGAGCAGCTTGGAAGCAGCTGGAACCTCCATCCCAAGCGATTCCATCTGGTCTACAAGACTTTCCGCTTCTTGTTCGAGGGTGACGTAGAGACCCTTCCTTCCTTCTAGGGCGTTGTTATAAAGTATATAGAAGGCTAGTGAGGATTTCATCGTTCCTGTCGGTCCATGAATCAGTGTAATGTGACCAGGAGGGATGCCTCCTCCTATCTCATCGTCGAATCCCCTTACATACGTCATTATTCTTCTGCCCGAGTCCATGCTATCTCCTAACCACCCTCGTGACATTGAAGAAGCCATCATCCCAGGAAAGAGCCATGTATCCCGTGTTATGGTTCATCTCTCTCATTTTCAGACATCTTATTCTCCTTTGAACATCCACATCGTTGACAAGATGGAGCCTTAGATGGAAAATACCATCAGCGAGAAAATCCTCCATGCTCTTTGACTGGATCACGTTTCCGCCGACGACAAAATCCGATCTTTCAGATATTACAAGAGTCGTCACTTCCAATTGTCTTAGCCACTCGAAAAGCTTGAAAATCTTTGACCTCCTTTTCTCGAAGTCACCAAGCGTCAAGAGAGCGTCCAGTGAGTCTATCACAAGGAAGCTCAGATCAAGCTTTCTCTTCAATTTCCTTATCTGAGAATGCAGCAAGTCCATCCATTGTTCTTTGGTCATCTGTGTGTGCCTCTTGAGGTATGCCAAGTCAAATATCCTGAGGGATTCCCTCACTTCATCGTATTCCATCCCAAGGGATGCGGCTTGAGCAACTAGGCTTCTCGTACTTTGTTCCAGTGTGACATACAATCCTGTTCTTCTTCCTTTCAGAGCTTGGTTGTATAGGATGGAAAAGGCAAGAGATGATTTCATCGTCCCCGGTGCACCTGTAATTAGAACCACATGACCCCTTGGTATTCCGCCGCCCAGGGCCTCATCGAATCCCTTGACATAAGTCCTCTGTATCCCACCTCCTCTTGCATGCTTCACTTTCATTTTGACTGAAATGGGACCCTCATCTGGCTCCTCCTCGGTGGAAGGCAATTCTTGGTCCGAAGAGAGGATTTCCTCTAGTTTTCTCTCCACTGTTGAGACTTCTGGAACCTCTCTCATGTCCTGCCCTCTGTCCTCTTGTTGAGTTGTCACGCCACGGATTTCTTGTTCTGGGGTTTCAGCTTCAGTGCCTTGTTCTTGAGAAGGAACTCGTGGCGAAATTGCCTTTGCTTCTGCGGAATTCCGCTCGGAACTAGTCTCCTCACTCCCTCTTGCGGTTTCCTTCCGAGTGAACTCAAACGACGTGGTATGAGCTGCGAGCTGAGGTTTCCGATCGCGCTCTGCGATTCTTGGAATCTGGCGGGTTTTGCCATTTATAGCAATAGATCTCTGGTAACACTCCATTGCTTGCTTGTATCTTCCCATCTTGGAAAGGAGATTTCCTTTCTCTTCCCAAAGGAAAGAGTCATCCTCATCCGTATCCAATGCCTGCTCATAGAAGTACAGGCTCTCGTCAAAGTTTTCCTTGGATAGTGCATCTTCTGCCAGTGAAACCAGAGTCGTTTTTGAAGTGCTTGGTCCGGAGCGGGGGTCATAGTGCATGCCAGTCGGTAAATCATCCCAAGAGGTGACCCTACTGATGAGAGATTGGAGGCCCTTGTTCATTAGAGCCGCCTCAGCCTCATCCCTTCCAAGTCGCGCATCTGTGTGATTTGGATCTAGTTTTAGGGTTTCCAGGAAACACACGTAAGCTTCTAGGAGCTTCCCAAGAATCTGAAGAAGGCCCCCCTTCGAGTACCAGGCATCAGTAAAACTAGGTCTTAGCTCCAAGGCCCTGTCGACAGAGAAAAGAGCTTTCTTATAGGAACGGATTTCTTTTTGGGATTTGCCTTTCATATACCAGAGCTGAGCGTCCCTCGGGTCCTCCTCGATTGCCTTTTCATAGCACTTGATAGCCTCGACATGATTTCCAAGCTTCCCAAGGCACACGCCCTTCTTGTACCATGCCTTTGGATCTTTGGGTGACAATTCCAGAACTCTGTCCAAATATTCTATTGCTTTTTCGTGCATCTCGAGTTCCATGGCGGCACTCGATCTAGCCATCCAATCTTCGACCTGACTCGATTGATCCACAGCCGTTGATACTCTAGATTTTGGGCCTTTCCGTCCTATGTCCCCATATCTCTTGATACCTCCGGATTCTCTGTAATCATGCTTTTCTTTGGACTTCACATCACCGAGCACGGCTGTGAATACCTCGCCCGTCATGACACGCTCCAAGACGACGGGTTTTTGAGGAGAGGTTTCGCCTGGTTTCCTTTCTGGCCTGAGTCGCTCACCGCAAACGCGACATCTCACCGCGTTCATCCGATTGGGTGACTGGCATTTTGGGCACACTGGCGGGCGGGCCATGATGATTCTTCTCCTACGTACTCATCGGTCTCGTTATACTGAACACACCATTCTCGAAAACCAGCGCGAAGTAGCTTGTCTCGTGCCATGTCCCCCGCATCTTGATGCATCTTATTCTCCTTTGAACATCCACATCGTTGACCTGATGCATCTTGAGGTGTATGATGCCGTCTGCGAGGTAATCGGATTCATTTCGTTTTTCCGCTGAAGTCAGTCCCTGAATGGTGGGCTCTGATGGTGCTTCCGTTGTTAGGAAAGCGGTGACATTCCATTCTCTAAGCCACTCAAAGAGATGAAATAGCTGTGATCTTTTCCCTTCAGCTCTTTCCAGGAATTCCATGGCGTCCAGAGAATCGAGAACGAAGAGATCGAAGTCGGAGACCTTTCTCTTGAGGTTGATCACCTTCTTCATGTATTCTATCCAGAACTTTGCCTCGGTCCTCTCCCCCGCCTCCCTCTTAATCCTGGCAATATCGAATATTTCGATGTTCTTTTGCGGGTTCTGTTTTGTGAAGCCCATGGAATACATCTGAGACTGAATGCTTTCGCGTTTCTGCTCAAGGGTTACGTACAGTCCTCTCAAATCACGATCGGCCGCATTTTGGAAGAGAATATTATAGGCGAACGAAGATTTCATCGTTCCTGGAAGCCCTGATATCAGAACAACATGGCCTTTTGGAACTCCTCCCCCTAGGGCTTCATCAAAACCCTCTACGAATGTCTTCACTCTTTCGTTTGCTTTGATTTCTAATTTGGATGGCGATGACATAGACATCAGCTCCCAGTTTTCTTTACCAGAGGGGATTATTATGGGAGTTTCGACCTGATTATCACCTTTGATAAGCCGTCATCACACAGGTCGATCTACCACACCGGGATGGGAAAGAAATTGACGACGAATTCACAATAGTCATCCCCACGTGTCTGGCATTTCGTTTCGACAACCTCGCAGTCCATTCCAGGATGCATAGCCTTGGAAAGTCCTGCTATAGAACCCCCGAGGAAGTTGCAGCTGACCAATCCATCTTCAGGGGCATAGTAAGTCTCGAAATTGTTCTTTGTTCTCAGGAGAAGTGTTTCCCTGGGGACATATTCTATTATCTCAGTTTTCTCTGACCATCCAAGCAAATAGAAAATGTCTGGAAGCCACCTGAGGAAGGATTTGTTATCCAGCCTTAGCCTTCTCCTAATATCTTGCACCCTATCGTATTCTGAGTCCTTACCGAGGGCATACATGATGTGCTTTGCTCCTGTCTTGCCATACATTCTCTGTAGTCTCTGAGTCATCTTTGCAAAGGCGTCCTTGGGAAGAAGGACGGTGCCAAACCTCGAATCCCCGTAAATCCTCGCAAGGACCAGAAGAATGAGGGAAATGCCTAGAATCAGGAGGAGGAAGGAGACCATCATTGTTAGTTCCAAAGACAGGAAGATCGGTGGAATCAAATGTATCTCAAAAAGGATTCGCATAGTTGAACTCAGGCTGAGGAGAACTCCAGCAACAAAAAAAAGGGCAAACGGAGATTTCCACAGATTGCTTCTCATTTTGAGGACACCAAAGATTCCAACGGTAGAAATCCCTAGTCCGGCAACCAACCCGAGTGTCACAAGGATGGATTCCATTTTCTGCCACCACCTCTCGGTAGGACACTTCTATCCGAGCGCATCAGCTTCAACCATGATATGGTCAGCACCTTTTCCTTTCATTTTTTTCTGAGGGTTATGGCCATACTCATAATCGAGGAATTCATTCACCAATCGCTTTTCGTCAACCGCTGTCACGAAAGCGTATTTATTGACATCAAATCGAACCCAGTGAGGGTCGTATCTCTTGCCCCTGTAGTGGTGGATTCGCCATTCGCGCCTGAGATCATCATCAAAACGCATCTGAACAACTCCATCAACGAGGGACTCCAAAAGGCGAACCGTTCTGTCATCATGCACACCCTCATGAAGAACGTAAAGAATGAAACCGTACTCCGTTTTTACACGCGATGAAATCATTTGAAAGAACTTTGCCATGGCTTGGGGGGGATTGTAGAGGAATAATGTGGACAGCGTGTAGAAGACGATTCGTACCGGCTTTCCCAGTCTTTCAGCTGCTTTCGAGATGTTCATTCCTATGCTCTCGATATTGCTTAGGCTGTTAACCTTCAGAGTTTTCGTGTCTTCATAAAGGTTTTGAGAATCATCAACTGAGTGTGAATAGCAATCCACGAAGAGGAAGTTCTTCCCTTCGCATTTTGGCACGTCGGCACCGTATCTCATTATCCATCGACGTATCTCAACGGGGTGCAGATCAACTGCCACAAAGACTATCCTACCTTTGTTCTGAAGTATGTCGACAACATAGTCGATCGAGAACTCGAACTTCCCCACTCCTGGAGGACCGAGAAGAAGCGCGCTGGAGTTTGACGGAAAGAAATCAATCATTCTTGTGTCACCTCCTCCTTATCGCAGGGCCTTCGCTTCTCATATTTCGATTCTCTTCCATTGTGGAAATAGTCACCCGCGAGAGGCATTGCGCCAGTGAATGGTGGATTGACATCATCTAGCTTCTGAACTGCGTCGTCTTTGCCAGTGCGGGAGGGCATATCCTGGGCTTTAGCCGACTTGAGAAAGTCTTGGTACTCAGAAATGAGATGCTTGAGTATCGGAATTGAATTCTGGAGAGACCACTTTCTTGAAAATTCCAGCTCAACCGTGATGACTCGATTTCCTTTCTCCTCGTTATTCCGATTGCTACCCTCGTTTCGCAAGCCAATACCAATGATTTGGCTTCTTGAAAACTAAAATATCTTTGCATATGAGTCTCCAAAATGATAACGAAACTTCGCATCTCGCCCATCGTTATAGATATCGCGATAACTTAGTGAATAGTTCTTGGAGACGGGATTATCAGAAAGCAAATTGAATCTACAGCAACTCTTTGTTACAAACATGCTAGAGCTCTTTTCCAGACAAGTTACCTTTAAATTTCGGTGAGCGTATGATGAGATGTCATGGCTAGGCGTGATCTTCTGGAAAGCGAGAAGAAAGTTCTTTCTGGAATCGTTCGAGACCCTCGCCTCTCGGACAGGGAACTTTCGAAGAAGCTGAACATGAAGAAGACAACGGTAACGGCCATCAGGAGGAGACTCGAACGGGAGAACTATCTCAGGGGTGTTCAAGTGCCTGCATTCGAGAAACTCGGGTTCGAGATGCTTGTCGTGTCATTTGGAACCCTTTCATCCGCTCCTTCGTTTGACGAGAAGATCGCTCTAACTCAATCCATTCTTGGGCGTCCTGAATTCACATATGTTCTCATGGATCCACGTCAGGATCTTCTTATTCAAATTTCGAGAAACTACACAGATGCAATGGAAAACATCCAGGCCCTGGAGGAGAAATACAGGGAAAGAGGCTATCTCGAAAGAAGTTTTCAAGTCGTAGTTTTCCCATTCGATCTCTCAGATATTCTGAATCTTTTCGATTTCTACCCCCTTTTGCGTAGAATGTTCTGGTCTAGGAAAAGTCGGGCCTATGAGAAACCAGTACTCGGTGAAATGTGTTCGACCCGACTACGAAGAAAGGAGAAAGTTGTCCTGAAAGGCATAGTGGAAAATCCTGATTTGAATGATGTCAAGCTTGCAGAACTTCTAGGAATCTCCAGGATGACCATAGGCAAGGCAAGGAGAAGGTTCGCAAACGAGGAATTGCTCATAAATAGAAAGTTACCCAATTTGAAGAACTTGGGGATCGAACTCCTTGTTCTCACCTATGGCTCATTTCATCCGAGATTGTCAGAGGGGCTGAAGTATTACGTTCCCAGCCTACTGGAAATCGCCGGGACAACCTTCTTTTCCGCTTTGAACAAGAATGAGGCCGTGGGAATCAGCGCCTTTTCGAGCTATCAGGAATACAAGAAGCAGATGGATATATTCGCGCAGGCCTATAGGGAGCAAGAAATCTTCTCACAGCCCCCTACGAGAGTTCTTTTCTCTCTCGCCGGAGCCCGTATACCAAAAGATCACGAGTACGGTCCCCTTCTGGCGCGCGAATTTGATTCCTCACACTGAGGCTCTAGCTCCCCACAAGGTCCTTCACTCTCGAAACGAGGTCCTTCGGGGAGAAAGGCTTGGTGATATAGTCATCGACATCGAGGATATCGAGGGCAACATCGCGGTCAATGGTATCAGCTTTCACCGTAAGCATTGCGATGGGAATTCCCTTCGTTCTTTCGTTCGCCCTGAGCTCTCTGTAAACCATCCAACCATCCATTTCAGGCATTTTTATATCCAAGAGGATTAGGTCTGGGATCTCCCGAGCCACATAGTCCAGGCATTCCTGTCCGCTCAAGGCCTTGATCACTTCAAATCCTTCTGTAGTCAGAATGCTCTCAACGAGCTCCAGGATCTTTGGCTCATCATCCACGACAACAATTGTTTTCATTCTGGTCTCCCTTCCTTTGGCAAGAGTATTCTGAAGGTGGATCCCTTTCCGACATCACTTTCCACTTCGATTCGACCACCATGCAAGTCCGCGATTTCCTTGCATATTGATAGTCCCAACCCTGCGCCTGCATACTTTCTTGTAGGTGAGGAATCCGCCTGATAGAATCTGTCAAATATCTTCGACTGCTCTTCCTTCGCTATTCCTATCCCTGTGTCAGATATTTCGATGACTACGTTGCTCCCTTCGTCACGCCCTTCTATCCTCACCTCTCCGCCCTCAGGCGTGAACTTGATGGCATTGTCGACTATGTTGTTCATGAGCATTTCGAGTCGCCTTTCGTCTCCTACGATGTGGGACAAGCCGTCTGGAAGACTAACCTCAAGTGTCAGGTCTTTCTGCTTCGCCTGGGGAGTCTTGGAATTGGCTACCTTCCTCGTGACCCGTGTCATGTCCACATCAGCCAGATGAAGTCTGAAGGATTTCGAGTCCAGGGAGGCGAGTTCTAGGATTGTATCGATGATACGGTCGAGCTTATCGGTCTCCTCACTTGCAGCCTCAAGGAATTGCCTATGAGAAGGATCGAGCTTGCCCTTTTTTCCGCTCAAGAGAAACTTGATGTGTCCGCTAATCGTCGTCAAAGGAGTTCTTAATTCGTGTGACACGTTGGAGAAAAAACTCTGCCTGAGTTGTTCTATCTTTTTCTCTCTGGATATATCGCGTACAGTGCTTTGCGTAGCTGGTTTTCCCTTGAATACCGTAGGAACGGAATGTATCTCAACTTCGATCGGGCTTCCATCTTTCCTTAGAGCCGTGGCTCTATAGGTCAGGGGACCGTCCAGACCGCGTTGCCTTCTCTCTATCCCTTCTTTGTGCTCCTCCAAGGATTCAGGAGTTAGAAGCTGGCGATAGTCCATTCCTATGATCTCCTCTTTCGTATAACCCCCCATCCTCGCGAACTCGTCATTAGCAAATTTGATTTGGTTGTCCTGAAGGATGCAGACACCAATCGGTGAATTCTCCACCAGTCCCTTGTAGAGGTCTTGAGCCTCAAGAAGTTCTGCGGTCTTTCTCTCGATTTCCTTCTCCAGGCGTAGCGCGTACATCTTGTCTTGCAGTCTCGAAACACTGTCTAGTATGAGGTCGAAGTCTTTGTAGATAAGCTCGACAGCACGATGCTTTGATGTTGGGTCTTCGAGGGAATCGTTTGCTTTGCGGACTAGGATGGCTCTAAATGCCCTTAGCCCTGCCTCAACTTGCTCAATTTGAAAATCGAAGGGCAGATTCTTTAGCTGGACAAGAATTTCTTCGTATCTTCCCGTCCTCAAGGAGGTGATCAAGGTGCTGAACATCTCCCGCATGACTACCTGTACAGCAGCTTCTAGGGTTGTATCTCGGGATTCCGAATATTTTTGAAGCCATTCCCCGAATCTTTTGAGGAGCTGGTCCTCAGAGCCAGCAGTCAAGGCGGCTAGGGTACTCCTTAATTTTTTTGTGTTCTCCAAGACCAACTGTGCTATCCTCCTATTTTTGCGTATGGTTTCTTGGGAATTGTGCCAATATGGTTTAATCCTTTTGAGCAAGGTTCATTATGGTTTGGGGAAGATGGTTTGATAGTTTCTTGAATCGTTTGGAAAAAAATACATGTTCACACTGGCTACTTATAGGTCCTAAGACACATAGCAAAACCAATTCTAGAAAAGGGGGAGAACATGAAAGCAACAATAGCACTTTGTGTGCTTGCCTTGTTCCTTCTGGCGAGTTTGGGGCCAAGGAACATTGTAGCGGAAGAGGACACCGACCAGGACGGCCTTCCTGATTGGTGGGAATTGGAATACTTCGGGAATCTCAACTACGGCGCAGACGACGACCCTGACAACGATGACTTCACCAATCTAGAGGAATTCGAAGCTGGTACCGACCCGACTGATCCCAATGACAAGCCAAGACCACCAGCGGTTGACATAACGTAACTGCAAAGAATCTAGTCTAGCTTGCTCCTCTCCCTGAATTCCCGAAGCAAATCCGATGACAACTCCGACCGAGCAAGTTTTTCGGAAAGGGAGAGGGCAAGCTCAAAGCATTTTCTTGCTCGATTTGTACGTCCCATTTCTTCGTACAATTCCGCCGCCTTCTTGAAGGAGGTCATGAGATCTGATGATGTGCCATGCTTTTCAATCCGCTCAAGATGTGATCGGAGGAGCTCGTCCGCTTTGTTAAGCTCTTCTCTCTCGTAATGGACAAAAGCCAAAGAAAGGTCTGTCATCGCAACCATCCTGTTCTCTTCCAAGCGCTCAAAAATCTCTCTTGCGGAGTCCAGATATTCTTGGGCTTTCGACAGTTGTGGCATCTCGATATAAACGGAAGCCGTATTAAAGAGAAGATATCCCTGGGAAAGCAGATCGCCAATTCTCTTAGCAAACTTGATGGCGCGATTGAAATGTTCAAGAGCCAGGTCGTTTTTCCCAAAATGATAGAGAGAGACACCTAAACCATTGTAGGCGTTCGCAAGCCTCAGGACGTCGTGATTCTCTTCGCAGACTTCAACAGCCCGCTTCTTTGCCTCATACGATTGTTCGTGCAGATTTTGGAGTGTGAGAAGTGAACCTCTCGCCATCAAACACTCCGCTCTTTCGGGTCGATTTGTATGCACCGAAGTATAGTCATTTAGAATAC